>JAFLDI010000214.1 GCA_017302485.1 Burkholderiales bacterium
GGCCGCGCAGCGGCTCGCGCTGCTCGGCCTCGACGACCGGCGTGGGCGCCTGTGCGGGCACCGCCAGGGGCAGGGTGACGAGAAAGCGGCTGCCGCCACCGTCGGCGTCCTGGTGCTCGATCCGGCCGCCCATCAACCGGGCCAGCTCGGCGCAGATCGACAGGCCCAGGCCGCTGCCGCCATGGCGCCTGCGACGCGAGGCGTCGGCCTGCTCGAAAGGCTGGAACAGCCGCGAGCGCATCTCGGCCGGCACGCCGATGCCGCTGTCCAGCACCTCCAGGCACAGGTGCCCTGGGTCGGGGCGGCTCAGGCGCAGGCGGACCTCGCCGCGGTGGGTGAACTTCAGCGCATTGCCCAGCAGGTTGTCCAGCACCTGCCGCAGGCGCAATGGATCGGCCAGCACATGCTGCGGGACGTCGGCGTCGGTCTGCAGGTGCATGGCCAGCCCACGCTCGCGGCCCAGGGCTGCCGGTGCCCGGAAGCACGAGGCGGCCAGTCGATGCAGGTCGATGGTGGTGACGCGCAGGCTGAGCTTGCCGGCTTCCAGCCGCGACAGGTCCAGCACGTCGGTGACCAGGTCCGACAACTCGGTCGCTGCGCCGCTCAGCAGGTCCAGCAACTCCTCGCGCCGGACACGCTGGTCGGGCGGCAGGCGCCTCAGCAGGCGTGCCAGCCCCAGCACGCCGTTGATGGGTGTGCGGATCTCGTGGCTCATGGTGGCCAGGAAGGCACTCTTGGCCTCGTTGGCCGCCTCGGCCCGATGACGGGCCTCGGCCAGCGCACGTTCCACCTCGACCTGCGGCGTGACGTTGCGGGCCGCACCCCACCAGCCCAGAAAATGGCCCGCCTCGTCGTGCAGCGGCTCGCCATTGCCTTGCACTGCCAGCCAGCCGCCATCGGGCAGTTCGAAGGCAATGCGCTGGTCGCGAAAGCCACGCTGGGCCTTCAGTGCCTCGCGCAGCTGCTGGGCGCCCTCGTCCTCGCGCAGCCGTGGGCGGCCCGGCTCGCCCAGGTGCAGGAAGCCCTCGACCGGCAGTCCGGTGTGCGACTCGAAGGACGCCGAGATGTCCACCAGCCGCCCGCGGGCATCGAGGACATAGGTCCAGTCGGAGCTGATGCGCAGCAGCTCGGCCATACGCCGGTTCTCGCTGATCGATCGACCCAGCGTGCCGGCCACCATGCGCGAGGCGATGGCAGCGCCGGCCACGCTGGCGGCGGTGAGCATCAGGTGCGACAGCAGCACGTCCGAGGGTGCGCGCGGCCCCAGGCCGAGGAACCACAGGTTCTGCTGGTGCATCCAGGCCATCGTGGCGAGCGAGACCACATGGATCAACGCCAGCACCAGCGCGCTGCGCAGCGTCAGCACGGCGCCCACCAGCGTGATCAACAGCGCCATGCCGGCCACCGCCACCGATCCCAGTCCCAGCCGGGTGCCGAAGCCGGCGCCCTCCAGCGCCACCACGGCCCCCAGGGCCAGCACCCAGGCGGCAGGCCGGTGCCGCTGACGGCGGCTCAGCCACTCGGCCACACCGACGAACAGCAGCAGCAGCAGCGACATCGCCAGCCGCGGCGCGGCCAGACCGAAGGGGTTGCCCATGCCCAGCGTCAGCAGCACGCCAAAGCCCACCACCAGCGCAATGGTCAGCACGACACTGCGCAGTACGCGCACACCGAGTCGATCGGTCTGCTGACGAGACAGGCGCTCAAACAGTGCCGCGGTGTTGACCGGATCCTCTGTCGCGCCAGGGGACTGCGGGCGCTTGACCATGGGGCCTGATCGTCGCACACCACGGGCCGCTCGCACAGGTGGGGCGCCGGGGCCGGTCTACACTTCGGCGGCCCGTCCGGCCGGACACCCCTGGCTGCGCGGCGGTGCACCCAAGAACATCCCTACCCGAGGAGTCCCGATGAGCCTGATCCCCACCTGGCGCGAGGTGCCGGCCGAAGCCGGCCGTGTCGTCGCCCCCGACGAACGCCTGCCCTGGCCCGCCACCGCTGCGATGGGCGTGCAGCACGTGATCGCCATGTTCGGCGCCACGGTGCTGGCACCGCTGCTGATGGGCTTCAACCCGAATGTGGCGATCCTGATGTCGGGCATCGGCACGCTGATCTTCTTCGCCGTGGTGGGCGGCCGGGTGCCCAGCTACCTGGGATCGAGCTTCGCCTTCATCGGCGTGGTGATCGCCGCCAGCGGTTACGGTGGGTCAGGTCCCAATGCCAACATCGGCGTGGCGCTGGGCGGCATCATCGCCTGCGGCGCGGTGTATGCGCTGATCGGCCTGCTGGTGCAGGTGATCGGCACGAAGTGGATCGAGTCGCTGATGCCGCCGGTGGTGACCGGCGCGGTGGTGGCCGTCATCGGCCTCAACCTGGCGGGTGTGCCGATCAAGAACATGGCGCCCACCGACTTCGACAAGTGGATGCAGGCCATCACCTTCCTGTGCGTGGGCCTGGTGGCGGTGCGCACCAGCGGCATGCTGCAGCGCCTGCTGATCCTGGTGGGCCTGGTCATCGCCAGCGTGGTCTACGCGCTGCTGACCAACGGGCTGGGCCTGGGCAAGCCGATGGACTTCAGCGGCATCGCCAGTGCGGCGTGGTTCGGCGCGCCCGCCTTCTCGGCACCGGTGTTCGACGCCAATGCGATGCTGCTGATCGCCCCGGTGGCGATCATCCTGGTGGCCGAGAACCTGGGCCACGTCAAGGCGGTGAGCGCCATGACCGGTCAGGATCTGGACCGCTACATGGGCCGCGCCTTCCTGGGCGATGGCATCGCCACGATGGTGTCAGGCAGTGCCGGCGGCACCGGCGTGACTACCTACGCCGAGAACATCGGCGTGATGGCGGCCACCAAGATCTATTCGACCGCGATGTTCGTGGTCGCCGCGCTGATCGCCATCCTGCTGGGCTTCAGCCCCAAATTCGGTGCGCTGATCCAGGCCATTCCGCTGCCGGTGATGGGCGGCGTGTCGATCGTCGTCTTCGGCCTGATCGCGGTGGCCGGCGCCAAGATCTGGGTCGACAACAAGGTCGACTTCAGTGACAACACCAACCTGATCGTCGCCGCCGTCACGCTGGTGCTGGGCACCGGCGACTACACGCTGAAGTTCGGTGGTTTCGCCCTGGGCGGCATCGGAACCGCCACCTTCGGCGCGATCCTGCTGCACCTGCTGCTGCGCAAGCGCGGCTGAGCCAGCCGCTGCGGCTCAGCGCGAGTGTGAGGTCAGCCTGGCCAACGGGGTCGATGCGCTGACGCCGGGCGCCACGCGGCGGCGCATCGGCGAGGGCACGGCGGGTTGGGTGCCATCCTCGTTGGGGGCCTGCCGGCGCATCGCCACGCCCACGGCCAGGATGTCGATCACCAGCAGGTGCAGGATGCGGCTGACCATGGGCACTTGGGTGGCGACGTCCTCGTCGTGGTCGACGATCAGCACCGCGTCGGCCTTGCGGGCCAGCGGGCTCTGGCTGGCGGTGATGGCCACCACCGCGGCGCCGCGGGCGCGGGCGATATCGACCACCTCCAGCAGCTCGGGCACCTTGCCTGAGCTGCTGATCGCCACCACCACGTCGCGCGGGCCCAGCACGCCGGCGGCCAGCACCTGCAGGCGCGGGTCGGTGCAGGCGTTGCAGCCGATGCCGAAGCGCAGGAACTTGAACTGGGCGTCCTGCGCCACCACGCCATAGTGGCCGCTGGCGTGGAACTCGATGCGCTGGGCGCCGTTGAGCAGCTCGATCGCGCGTTCGATCGACTCGCGGTTGAGCTGGTCGCGCACCTGCAGGATGGCCGAGGCGGTGTTGCCCAGCACCTTGGCGCCCAGCTCATTCATCGAGTCGCTCTGCTGCACCTGCACGTGGCTGACCGGGATGGTGCCGGTCAGGCCCGAGGCCAGGCGCAGCTTGAAGTCGGACAGGCCCTCGCAGCCCAGCGAGCGGCAGAAACGGATGACCGTGGGCTGGCTGACCTCGGCCGCGCGGGCGATCTCGGCGATCGGGTCGCCCAGCACGGTGCGCGGCTGCGCCAGCACATGCTCGGCCACGCGCTTCTCGGCCGGCGACAGACCCGGGATGGCGCGGCGGATCTGGTCGAGGATGGCGCTGCCGCTGCCGGTTTCCAGCGAGCGCAGCTGCGCCTCCAGAATGGCCGAGGCGCCGACGAAGGTGGCATTGGGCGCCGTGATCACGTAGGTCGGGATGGCCTTGACGTACTCGGTGAAGCGACCCTTGTCCTCGAAGCGGGCGCGGAAGGGCGAGCGGTCGAAGTACTCGCCCAGGCGTGGGACGATGCCGCCACCGATGTAGATGCCGCCGAAGGCGCCCAGTGTCACCGCCAGGTTGCTGGCCGCCGTGCCCAGCAGGCCGCAGAAGACCTCCAGCGTGTCCATGCACACCTGGTCGGCGCCGGCCAGCGCGCGCTGGGTGATGTCTGGCGCGGAAAGTGCTTCGGCCTTGACGCCGGCGTACTCGGCCAGTGCGCGGTACATCAACTCCAGGCCCGACCCCGACAACAGGCGCTCGAAGGACACATGCGGGAACTGCTTCCAGGCGAATCGCAGGATGGCGATTTCGCGCTCATCGTGGGGCGCAAAGCTGGTGTGGCCGCCTTCGGTGCCCAGAGCCACCCAGCCGTCGGCCGCCGGAATCAGGCCCGACACACCCAGGCCAGAGCCCGAGCCCAGCAGGCCGATCACGCTGGGCTCGCGCGGCGCGCCGCTGCCGATCTGCCGCCGCTGCTCCACGCTCAGCCTTGGCAGGGCCATGGCCAGCGCGGTGAAGTCGTTGACCACCACCAGGGTCTCGAAGCCCAGGCGCTCGCGCATCTGCTCGATCGAGAACTGCCAGTGGTAGTTGGTCATGCGCACCATGTCGCCATCGACCGGGTTGGCGATCGCCACCGCGGCGTGGCGGATCGTGGGGCTCGGCAGGCCCGACAGAAAGGCGCTGATGGCCGCGTGAAAATCGGCGTGGTCGGCGCAACGCAGCGATGCGGCGTGGTCGAATCGGCCCGGCGCGGTCTCGAGGGCGAAACGGGCGTAGGTGCCGCCGATATCGGCGATCAGGCGAGGGTGCTCGAAGGGCGTCATGGGACGGCGACCGCAGGGGCTGGGTTCGGCCGATTGTCCACCAGCCGCCGGGCCCCCGGGCGGCGCGTCGCACTGGGGTTCTCGGGGATGGACTTTGGCGGTAGCTTCACTACATTGCCAGGCAGCTTACCGGAAAGTCCAGCTGACGCACCGGATGAAATCAGGTGTAGTTTTGCTAAAGTAGCTTCATGAGTCCGGCGCCCCTCGCCTTCGCAGACATCACGCCCGCCCACGGGCCCTGGCTGGTCGCCGACATCGGCGGCACCAACGCGCGCCTGGGTTGGGTGGAAGGACCCGGCGGCGATGTGCGCCATGTCCGCACCCTGCCGGTGCAGGGGCACGCCCACCCGCAGGACGCGGTGCACGCCTACCTGGATCTGGTGGGGCCGTTGATCGATGGACCGACCACGCCGCGCCGTGCGGCGCTGGCGGTGGCCACCGCGGTCGGCCACGACGAGATCGTCTTCACCAACAGCCACTGGCGCTTCTCAGTCGATGCGCTGCAGCGGGCCCTGGGCCTGGATCGGCTGCAGGTGCTCAATGACTTCGAGGCGCTGGCCCTGTCGCTGCCGCGGCTGGGCGCCGGGCAGTTGCGGCCGATCGGCTCCGGCCTGCCGCGGCCCGAAGGCACGTTGGCCGTGATCGGCCCCGGCACCGGCCTGGGGGTGGGTGGCGTCACCCGCACCCGCCATGGCTGGGTGGCGCTGCCAGGTGAGGGCGGCCACGCCACGTTGGCGCCGGCCGACGAGTTCGAGAGCGCGGTGCTGGCCGCGGCGCGCACCCGCTTCGAACATGTCTCGGCCGAGCGTCTGCTGTCGGGCATCGGTCTGCCGGTGCTGCATGCGTCGGTGGCCGAGGCGCTGGGCCATTCGGCCGAGCTGCTGCCGGCCGAGCTGATCGTCGAGCGCGGCGTGGCCGGCGCCGATGCCCTG
>JAFLDI010000215.1 GCA_017302485.1 Burkholderiales bacterium
ATTATCGTAACTTCCTTCAACGCAACCTGCCGGAGATATTACAGCCAGGGAGTATTGAAACTCCAGACGGTAAAGTCATCGGTGAACATAACGGATTGGCGAATTACACCATTGGTCAGCGTAAGGGCAGCACCTGGCCAGCGTGGATCCCGAGCAGACCGACACCACGCTGCTGGTGCACCCGCGCGTGCTGACCGATTTCCTGGACTTCAACGACTTCCTGGATGTGGCCGACATGGCACTGCGCCAGTTGGGCCTGGAAGGCACGCTGCAGATCGCCAGCTTCCACCCGCAGTTCCAGTTCGCCGGCACCGCGGCCGACGACATCACCAACTACACCAACCGCTCGCCCTGGCCCACACTGCACCTGATCCGCGAAAGCAGCATCGACCGCGCCGTGGCCGCCTTCCCGGAGGCCGAGGCCATCTACGAGCGCAACATCGAGACGCTGGAACGCCTGGGCCTGGACGGCTGGCAGCGACTCTTTCCTGATCTTCCCACCCCGAACAAGCCATGAAGAAGTTGCTCTGGCGCGGCCTGCTGGGCCTGCTGTTCCTGATCGTGCTGGCCGTCGCGTTTGCCGTGTGGTTCATGCTGCAGCGCCTGCCGCAGCGCGAAGGCACGCTGCCGCTGAGCGGCCTGAGCGCCGAGGTCACGGTGCGCTACGACGAGTGGGGCGTACCCCACCTCCAGGCCGCCAACGAGGCCGACCTGTACCGTGCCCTGGGCTGGGTGCATGCGCAGGACCGGCTGTTCCAGATGGAGATGATGCGCCGCCTGGCGCGGGGCGAGCTGGCCGAGATCCTGGGCCCCAAGCTGCTGCCCACCGACCGCCTGTTCCGCAGCCTGGGCCTGCGCCAGCGCGCGGATGAACAGACTGCCTCACTGGACATGAGCCGCCCCGCCCACCAGGCGCTGCGTGCCTACCTGGACGGCATCAACCAGTACCAGGCCACCCGGCCGCTGCCGCTGGAGTTTGCACTGCTGGGCATCCCGCGGCGCGACTTCACCCCCGCCGACACCTACGCCGTGGCCGGCTACATGGCCTACAGCTTTGCCGCCGCCTTCCGCACCGAGCCCATCCTCAGCCGCATCCGCGACCAGCTGGGCCCCGAGTACCTGAAGATCTTCGACCTGGACTGGCACCCCGAAGGCGCCGCCGCCCACGGCGCCCGCCTCACCCAGGCCGACTGGCAGGGCCTGACGAAGCTGGCCCTGCTGAGCCAGGACGCCGTGCAGCAGGCCGCGCTGCCACTGCTGGAGGGCAGCAACGCCTGGGTGCTGTCGGGCGCGCGCACAGCCAGCGGCAAGCCGCTGCTGGCCGGTGACCCGCACATCAGTTTTGCCGTGCCGGCCGTCTGGTACGAGGCGCACCTGAAGGCGCCGGGCTTCGAGCTCTACGGCCACTTCCAGGCCCTCAGCCCCGCCGCGCTGCTGGGCCACAACCAGCGCTTCGGCTGGAGCCTGACGATGTTCCAGAACGACGACATCGACCTGATCGCCGAGCACACCGACGCCGAGCACCCCGGCCAGGTGCTGGTCAAGGGCCAGTGGGTGCCGCTGACCCAGCGCGAGGAAACCATCGCCGTGAAGGGTGCGCCGGCCGAGCGCATCGTGCTGCAGCGCTCGCCGCACGGCGCCATCGTCAACACCGTGCTGGGCGCCGACGCCGGCCCCACCCCGATCGCCCTGTGGTGGACGTTGATGGACAGCGACAACCCGGTGCTGGAGGCGTTCTACAACCTCAACCGCGCCGACACGCTGGCCGCCGCACGCGACGCCGTCAAGGGCATCCACGCCCCCGGCCTGAACGTGCTGTGGGCCAACGCCAGCGGCGACATCGCCTGGTGGGCCGCCGCACGCCTGCCGCAGCGCCCCGCCGGCGTACACCCCAGCTTCCTGCTCGATGGCCGCACGGCGGAGGCCGACAAGCCCGGCTGGCTGCCGTTCGAGCGCAATCCGCAGGAAGAGAACCCCGCGCGCGGCTGGATCATGTCGGCCAATCACCAGCCCGCCAGCGCCGAGCCCGTGCCCGGCTACTACAACCCCTGGGACCGCGCGCTGCGCCTGCAGCAGCAGCTGCAGGCCACCCCCAGCGGCTGGACCGTGGAGCGCGCCCGCGCGCTGCAGCTGGACGTGCAGACCAACTTCGGCCCCCGCACCCTGGCCCCGGTGCTGGCCGAGCTGCGCGCCGCCGCCGCCAACGACGACGAACGCCGCCTGATCGACCAGCTCGCCCAGTGGAAGGGCGACCACCGCACCGATCAGGTCGAGCCCACGCTGTTCTGGCAGTGGCTGAACGAGCTGACCCGCCAGGCCCTGGGCGACGAGCTGGGCGATGAACCGGGCAGCAGCGGCGTGGAGGCCCTGCGCCGCACCCGCGCCATCGAACAGGCCCTGCCCCGCCTGCTGGCCGATCCGGCCTCACCCTGGTGGGACCGCCGCGACACCACCGACAAGCAGGAGACCCGCGCCACCATCGTGGCCGCCGCCTGGCAGGCCGCGCTGCAGCACCTGCGCGGCCTGTACGGCACCGACCCCGCCACCTGGACCTGGGGCCGCGCCCACACGATCACGCATGTCCACCCGCTGGGCCGCCAGGCCCCGCTGGACAAGGTCTTCAACGTCGGCCCCTGGCCCGCCCCCGGCAGCCGCGAGGTCCCCAACAACCTGGCCCAGCCCTTCGGCCCCGCCCCCTGGGCCGTGACCTACGGCCCCAGCACGCGCCGCGTCATCGACTTCGCCCACCCCGACCAGGCCCAGGGCAGCAACCCCGTCGGCCAGAGCGGCGTGTGGGGCGACCCGCATTACCGGGATCAGGCGGAGATGTGGTTGAGGGGGGAGGTGAGGACGGAGTACCTGAGTGACGCCGATGTGGGGGCGCATGTGAAGCAGACCCTCAGGCTGAGGCCGTAGCAGCGGCGACGAGTGGGCGGGAGGCTGCTTCTGGCCGAGCGCGGTCGACTGGTGACATGAGGCGAACGGCAGCAACCGCTGCTCAACCGTCCTTCAGATGACCGAGTACGGCGCGTCTTTCCGGACCCCAAGGACTTGGCGGCGCCCGAGACCGTCCGCGGATGGCTACACTTTCGCCCATGCACTCGCTGATCGAAACCCACCGCGCCGAACTGCTGGCCCTGGCCCGCAGGCGTGGCGTCACCAGCGTCAGCGTCTTTGGGTCGATGAGCCGGGGCGATGCTGGCGAAGACAGCGATGTCGACCTGCTCGTCACGCTGTCGCCCGGAACCAGTGGTCTGGCCTTGGGTGGCTTGGTGATGGATGCGCAGGACCTGCTGGGCCGCCGGGTGGATGTGATCACCGAAGCCGGCTTGCTCCCCGCCCTGCGCGAGCGCGTGATAGCCAGCGCCATTCCGCTCTGAACCCTTGCCCCGAGGCCGACCGAGTTCTGTTGGCGCACATTGGCGACGGCCTTCACAGGGTTCGCGAGTAAACAACCGGCCAGTGAGATCGGTTGGCCAGCTCAGGCCTGATCGAGACGCCCTGTGGCTGGTCATTGAACAGGACCTGCCAGCACTGCACAACGCCCTTGCCCGCATGACCTCTCGCACCCGAGCCACCGGCTGACCCGGCCAAGCCCCAAGCGCCTACCTGCTTCGTCACGCCCCCGACACGCTCCCCCGCGACGATGCCCGGCGTCGTCACCAACGCCTTGAGGAGCAGGACATGAAGATCAGGACTTGTGTGTGGGCCGCTGCGATGCTGCTGGCCTGCGGCGCGCAGGCGCAGACCTTGACGGGCTGGGCGCTGATGCCCGCGGCCACGTTTACCGATGGCCCCACGTCGGGCCAGTTTGCCTCGCCCAATCCCTATGGCACCTATCTGCCGCCCTATGTGGGGCAGCAGCCGGTGCAGGGCTTCTCGGGCGTGCTGCCGGGGCCGCGGCGCAACAGCTTCCAGTTCCTGGTGGACAACGGCTTTGGCGCCAGAGCCAACTCGGCCGATGCGGTGCTGCGCGCCTACACGCTGAAGATCGACTGGAAGACGGCGCGCGGCGGCAGTGGCAGCGTGAGCCCGGCCGACCGTGAATCGGGCCACAAGCGCACGGCCTTTGATGCCTCCACCCGCATCGCGTTCAACGACGCCCAGCACCAGGTGCCCTGGCCCATCCAGGCTGACTTCGAGCACTACTACAACGACCCGGCCAAGCCGGCAGTGGATGCCACGGTGCGCGAGCGTCGCCTGCTGACCGGCGCCGATTTCGACATCGAGTCGATCCGCCTGGACCGCCACGGCCACTACTGGCTGGGCGACGAGTTCGGCCCCTACCTGCTGAAGACCGATGACCAGGGCACGCTGCTGCGCGCGCCCATCCCGCTGCCGGGTGTCTACGCGCCCGAGAACAACGAGGTGGCGAACGGCCAGGCCAATGCCAACCTGCCGGGCAGCGGCGGCTTTGAGGGCATGGCGCTCAATGCCAGTGGCACGCGCCTGTACACCCTGCTGGAGAAGACCGTCAGCGGCGACCCGGCCAAGACGCTGCGCATCGACGAGTTCGACCTGGACACCGAGGCCTACACCGGCCTGCGCTACCACTACGTGCTGGAGACCGCAGGCACCGCCATTGGCGACATGGTGGCCATTGATGACCAGCGCTTCATCGTGATCGAACGCAACGGCGCCACCGACACCGGTGGCGGCACGCCGTTCAAGAAGCTCTTCCTGGTGGACCTGGACGGCGTGGCGCCGGGCGGCATCGTCCAGAAGACCGAACTGGTCGACCTGATGAACGTGGCCGATCCGTCTGACCTGAACAGCGACGGCAGCCAGGTCTTCACGCTGCCCTATGTGACGATCGAGAACGTCCTCGTGATGGACGAGCGCACGCTGCTGGTGGCCAATGACAACAACTTCCCGTACGGCGGCGGCCGGGAGCTGGCGGCCGATGCCACCGAGTTCCTGCGCATCAAGCTGCCGGTGGCGCTGAAGGCTCGCTAACGGATGGGCGTGCGCTGATCCCTGAGTCAGACCCTTCGGCTGAAGCCATGGTCACCGCCGACAGCACACCACAGCCGTCGGCTGAGCAACGCGCTGCCATGGCGACCACCGACCGGGCAGGCCAGCGCCTTGGCCAGGTGCGTCCCTCGGTGGACCATCGAGCCGGCTTGACCGTGCCCTTGCAAGAGGGTTTATGCTTGCGGTCGTGCACCCGTCCCCTGGATGCACTGTGACCGGTGACCTTGTGAAGTCGATTCGCGCTCTCGTGCTGCTGCTGGTGGCCCTGCTGCTCCCCATCCGGGGCGCCGTGGCGGCCACCATGGTGTGCCCGGAGATGGGCGGGACGGGCCAGCGGCTGGCCGCGACCGCGCACGCGCATCAGACCCTTCACCTGGGTGGCGCAGACGCCGTGGTCGACCATCACCACGGCGATGCACAGGCCCGCGCGGGCCATCAGACCCACGGCGCACCGGATCCCGCAGCGACAGACGCCCCTGACGGCGCGGTGAGTGACACCTGCCACATCTGCGCCAGCGGCTGTGGCGTGGCGGCGCTGCTGACGGCGTTCCCGTCCCCCTGGGTCGCCACGCTGGTGGCGCGGGCCCTGTTTCCCAGTGTGTCCTTGCCCGCGCTGGACTTCCAGCTGGACGGCCAGGACCGGCCACCCCGAACGCTCTGACCCCACCCGGCCTGCGCCAGCAGGCCCGTCGGGACTCGTCCGCCTGCCGGACGGGTCGTCTGGCCGGGCGCCATGCCCCGGCCGCCAGATGCGTTCACGCCATGAAGAATTCCGTCCCCCGCGAGGTGGCGACCCTGCTCGCCTGCCTTCCGATGCTGGCCATCGGGCAAGCACCCCAGCGCACCGAACCGGGCGCCCTGCCCTCTCCCTCCGCATTCACGACTTACCAGGCCTACCGCGACATCGCGCCCGGTGACTGGCGCGGCCTGAACGACACCGTGGGCGCGGCCGCCCTGAAGTCCGGCGCCCCGCCGGCCAGACCGGCGATGCCCGTGCCCTCTGCGGCCCCCATGCCGCACGACAGGCACCGCGGCAGCCACGACCACCCGATGCACGGAGGCCGGCCATGATGCGCCTCACCGGGG
>JAFLDI010000216.1 GCA_017302485.1 Burkholderiales bacterium
GGGCGCGCCACAGGGCCGGGTGCAGCGCAGCCGGGTCAGGGAGGGAAGCAGTGGCAGCGGAGGTCATGATACTGGCTATTTATACAGTATCCCGACCCCGAACGACAAGGCCTGGCACGGCAACGTTCCAGACTGGCACACCCCCCCGCCTTGCCCCTGCCGACGCCCGGGTTACCCCGGGGTAGGCGCCTGCAGTGCCTATGCAGATCATTGCATAGCCCGTGGCAAGGTGGCTTCACACCCGTGCCCGGTTTCAGAACCACCAAGGAACGACGCGGAGACCCTCCATGCAGAAGAGCCTTCACATCAACCCGGACAAGTGCACGGGTTGCCGGCAGTGCGAAATGGCCTGCTCCTACGAGAACTACGGCGTGTTCGCCACCGCCCGTTCGCGCATCCGCGTGTTCGACTTCCACGAGACCGGCCGCAAGGTGCCCTACACCTGCACCCAGTGCGACGAGGCCTGGTGCCTGCACGCCTGCCCGGTCGAGGCCATCACGGTCGACAAGGCCACCGGCGCCAAGGTGGTGGCCGAGAGCACCTGCGTGGGCTGCAAGGTCTGCACGATCAGCTGCCCCTTCGGCACCGTGAACTACGTGCAGGAAACCGGCAAGGTCCAGAAGTGCGACCTGTGCGGTGGCGAGCCGGCCTGTGCCGACGCCTGCCCGACCGGCGCGATCACCTACGTCGATGCCAACTGGACCGGCATCGACAAGATGCAGGCCTGGGCCAACAAGCTGGGCAACCAACAGGCTGCCGCCTGATCACAGGCAACAAGGAGCAATACACATGTCCTGGGCTGGAAAAATCCTCCGCGTCAACCTGACCACCGGCACCGTCACCTCCGAGCCGCTGCGCATGGACTGGGCCAAGGAGTACCTGGGCTCGCGCGGCCTGGCCTCCAAGTACCTGACCAGCGAGATCTCGCCGAAGGTCGACCCGCTGTCGCCCGACAACAAGATCATCTGGGCCACCGGCCCGCTGACCGGCACCATGGCCTCCACCGGCGGCCGCTACACCGTCGTCACCAAGGGCCCGCTGACCGGCGCCATCGCCTGCTCCAACTCGGGCGGCTACTGGGGCGCCGAGCTGAAGATGGCCGGCTGGGACATGGTCATCTTCGAAGGCGCGTCGCCCAAGCCGGTGTACCTGTCGATCGTCGATGACGTGGCCGAGCTGAAGGACGCCTCGCACCTGTGGGGCAAGTCGGTCTGGGAGACCGAGGCCACCATCCACAAGACCCACCAGGATCCGCTGGTGCGCGTCTCCTCGATCGGCCTGGCCGGCGAGAACCAGGTGCTGTTCGCCGCCGTGGTGAACGACCTGCACCGCGCCGCCGGCCGCTCGGGCGTGGGCGCCGTGATGGGCAGCAAGAACCTCAAGGCCGTGGTGGTGCGCGGCACCAAGGGCGTGGGCAACCTGGCCGACGCCAAGGAGTTCTTCAAGGTCACCGCCGAGAAGAAGAAGATCCTGCACGACAACGCCGTCACCGGCCAGGGCCTGCCGACCTACGGCACCCAGGTGCTGATGAACGTCATCAACGAGGTCGGCGCGCTGCCCACCCGCAACTTCCAGGACGTGCAGTTCGAAGGCGCGAAGGACATCTCCGCCGAAGCCATGGCCACCCCGCGCGCCAGCGACGGCAAGCCGCACCTGGTGACCAACCAGGCCTGCTTCGGCTGCACCATCGCCTGCGGCCGCATCAGCAAGATCGACAAGGGCCACTTCACGGTCGAGAACAAGCCGCAGTACTGGGGCGCATCCGGCGGTCTGGAGTACGAAGCCGCCTGGGCCCTAGGCGCCGCCAACGGCGTCAACGACCTGGAAGCGCTGCAGTACGCCAACGTGCTGTGCAACGAGCAGGGCATGGACCCGATCACCTTCGGCGCCACCGTCGGCGCGGTGATGGAGCTCTACCAGATGGGCGTGCTGACCCAGGAGCAGCTGGGCATCGACGCCAAGTTCGGCTCGGCCCAGGCGCTGGCCCACTTCGCCGAAATCACCGCCAAGGGCGAGGGCTTCGGCAAGGAGATCGGCCAGGGCTCCAAGCGCCTGTGCGAGAAGTACGGCCACCCCGAGCTGAGCATGAGCGTCAAGGGCCAGGAGTTCCCGGCCTACGACGGCCGCGGCATCCAGGGCATGGGCCTGACCTACGCCACCTCCAACCGCGGTGCCTGCCACCTGCGCAGCTACACCGTGGCCTCCGAGGTGCTGGGCATCCCCGTCAAGACCGACCCGCTGACGGCCGACGGCAAGCCCGAACTGGTCATCGCCTTCCAGGACGCGACCGCCGCGTTCGACGCCGCCGGCATCTGCATCTTCACCAGCTTCGCCTGGGGTCTGGCCGATGTCGCGCCGCAGGTGGCTGCCGCCTGCGGTCCCGAGTTCACCCTCGAGAACATGGCCAAGATCGGCGAGCGGATCTGGAACATGGAGCGCGACTTCAACAACCAGGCCGGCTTCACCGCCAAGGACGACACGCTGCCCAAGCGCCTGCTCGAAGAGCCGGCCAAGACCGGTCCCGCCAAGGGCCTGGTCAGCAAGCTGCCCGAGATGCTGCCCAAGTACTACGAGCTGCGTGGCTGGGACAACAACGGCCAGCTGAAGCCCGAGACGCGCTCGCGCCTGGGCCTGTAAGTTCTCGGTCCACGATCCACCGGGCGGTTCTCGTGACCGCCCTTTTCATTCCTGCACCGCACGCACCATGAAGCACGTCATCCTCGGCGCCGGCCCGGCCGGCATCATCGCGGCCGAGACCCTGCGCAAGCAGGCTCCCCAGGACAGCGTCGTCATCATCGGCGACGAGCCCGAGGCGCCCTACTCGCGCATGGCCATTCCCTACCTGCTGATCGGCAAGGTGGGTGAAGAAGGCACGCACCTGCGCCACACCACCGGCCACTTCGCGCAGCTGGGCATCACGCTCAAGCGTGGCCAGGCCACCAAGGTCGACGTCGCGGGCAAGGCGGTGGTGCTGGCCGACGGCAGCCGCGAGTCCTTCGACCGCCTGCTGATCGCCACCGGCTCCTCGCCCGCCACCGCGCCCATCCCGGGCATCGACGGCCCTGGCGTGCACAGCTGCTGGACCCTGGCCGACGCGCGCGCCATCATGGCCAGCGCCAAACCGGGCGCGCGCGTGCTGCAGCTGGGTGCCGGCTTCATCGGCTGCATCATCATGGAAGCGCTGGCCACGCGCGGCGTGCAGCTCACCGTGGTGGAAATGGGCGACCGCATGGTGCCGCGCATGATGGGCCCCACCGCCGGCCGCATGATCAAGGAGTGGGTCGAGCGCAAGGGCGTGAAGGTCTTCACCGGCGCCAAGGTCGAGGCGATCGAGCGCCCCAGCGGAGCTGCCGCCACCGCGGCTGCCGAGCCCGGTCTGCTGGGCAAGATCGCCAATGCCTTCGGCCTGGGCAGCGCGCCGGCACCGGCGCCCACCCCCGGCGGCAACGCGCCGATGCGGGTGAAGCTCTCCACCGGCCAGGTGCTGGAGGCCGATCTGGTCATCAGCGCCACCGGTGTGCGCCCCAACATCGGTTTCCTGAAGGACAGCGGCATCACCTGCCTGCAGGGCGTGCTGACCGACGAGCACCTGCAGACCAGCGTACCGGGCATCTACGCCGCCGGTGACTGCGCCGAGGCCTTCGACAAGGTCACCGGCCGCACCATCGTCAGCGCGATCCAGCCCAACGCCGCCGAGCAGGCCCGCGTGGCTGCGCTCAACATGGTCGGCCGCACGACCGAACTCAAGGGCGTCACGCAGATCAACGTGCTGGACACGCTGGGCATGATCTCGGCCAGCTTCGGCAAGTGGGACGGCGTGGCCGGAGGCGCGCATGTCGAGCAGACCGACGAGGCCGCCGGCCGCCATCTGAGCCTGCAGTTCGACGATGAGAAGCTGATCGGCTGCAACGCCATCGGCTGGACCGAGCATGTCGGCGTGATGCGCGGCCTGGTCGAAGGCCAGGTCAAGCTCGGTGCCTGGCGCGAGCGTCTGCTGCAGGAACCCACGCTGCTGATGGAAGCCTATCTGGCCTGCGCCCAGGCGCAGGGCGAACAGGCCCATGTGAAGGCCTGAGGCAGAGGACCCGGTCGTGCAAGGCCATGCGCCTTGCACGACACTGTCGCCCGACATGCAGATCACCTTCAAGCTCTACGCCAGCCTGGCCCAGTACCTGCCGCTCGACCGCCCGCCAGGCAACGAGGTGCGGCTGGATGTGGCTGACGGCGCCAGCATTGCCCAGGTCATCGAGCCCTTCGGCCTGCCGATGAAGCTGGTGCACCTGGTGCTGGTCAACGGCCGCTACGTCGCCCCCGAGGACCGCGCCACGCTGGCGCTGGTCGAAGGCGACGTGCTCGCCATCTGGCCGCCCATTGCTGGCGGGTGAACCGCCCGTGTTCGACCCCGCGACCTACACCGAGTCCTTCGAACGCGAGCACGGCTGCACCGAGGTCGAATGGCTGGGCCAGCTCCCCGGCGCGTGCGAGCCCCACGCCCTGCGTGTCGGCCATGCCCAGGCCTGGGTGAGCCTCGACGGCGGGACCTTGCAGCTGGACTGGCAGGTGCTGCCGCCGCGCCGCATCGCGCTGATCCAACTGCCCCTGATGCGGGTGCGCTACCACTTCGACGGCGTTGAGACGCCGGCCCGCCAGCGCTTCATGAAGCACTTCGATCTGTTCATGCAAAAAGGGGGCGGCTGAGCAGCCCCCCTGGCGCGCCTCACTTGGGCGGGTTCTTCTTCCACCAGTCCTTGAAGGTCGGCTCGTTGGGCGTGCCGATCGACTGCAGGTAGGCGGCGATGTTGGTGATGTCGGTGTCGGTGACGAAGTCCCGGTAGGAGCGCATGCCCCTGAAGCTGCCACGCATCAGCACCTCGTTCACGTCATTGCGTTCGGCATTCACGATGTTGGGCCCCATGCCGCCGCCGGCGTACATGCCATGGCAGCCGTAGCAGTTGAGCTTGAGAAACAGGCGTCGGCCCTCGCCTGCCGCGTCGAGCATCTGCGCATGGGGGGCGTTGGACGAGGTGATGGACAAGCCGGCGTCGGCCGCCACGCAGGAGGCGCTCGTGCCCAGCGTGGCGGCCAGCGCCAGCGCGTTCAGGATCAGGGTGCGTTGCATGGTCATGTCCCTTCGCGGTGGGTCACTTGGAGGTCGCCGCTGTCGACCAGCGGGACACCAAACTCCTGCAGGATCCGGTGCACCTCGGCGGCACGCCGGTCGAGCACCGACTGCAGGGTCTGCAGCAGTGCGGCATCGCCGCGGCGCACGCCCAGCGACATCGGGTAACGGAAAGCCAGCTCGGGCTGGCGCGGGTCCGAGAGGATCGGCGTGACCCGCAGCTTCTGGCCATGGCGCTGGGCAAAGTAGCCGGCGTACGGCCCCCACACCAGGGCCATGTCGATGCTGCCATCGGCCACGGCCTTGACGAGATGGGCCATCGGCGTCTCGTCCTCTTCCGGCCCCCACATCGGAAAGCCGCGCACCTGCTCGGCCAGGCCGCGCCGCGCCAGGGCCTGGACGGGCGGCGTGTTCGCGCCCTCGGCCCCCAGCACCTGCACGCCGATGCGCTGGCCGCGCAGCAGCGGGTCGTCAAAGCCCTGCGGCACGGCCAGGCCGGCACGCGTGACGAAAACAAAGCTTGATGTGTAGTAGGGCCGCCCGGTGAGCAGACCCTGCAGCCCCGCCGGCACCCCGATCACCACGTCGCATGCACCCGCCTGCAGCGTGCGGCGCAGAAAGCCGCGCCGCTGCATGTTCCAGGTGAAGCGCAGCGTGGCCCCCAGGTCGTCGGCCAGCAGCCGGGCAATGCGGTTCTCGAAGCCCTCCTGCCGCTGGTTGGAGTACGGCAGCGCCGCCGGGTCGGCGCACACCGCCAGCTCGCGCGGCGCATCCGACGCACGCACGGGCACGAGCGCCAGGCACGCCAGGCCCAGCCCGATCAGCAGATGCGTCATGGCAGCTTGAAGACGTGCAGCATGCCGCTGGTGGCCGCC
>JAFLDI010000217.1 GCA_017302485.1 Burkholderiales bacterium
GGGGCGGGCGCGGCAAAGCCCAGTTCGGCGCCGCTGCGCGGCGGCGGCACCAGCACGTCGAGGATGCGGTCCTCGGCGGCGTCCTCGGCGCGCAGACGGGCGCGCTTGAGAGCCGCCTCGCGCTCCTGCTTGACCGCCACCTCGACCAGGTCGCGCACGATGGTGTCGACGTCCTTGCCGACATAGCCCACCTCGGTGAACTTGGTGGCCTCCACCTTGACGAAGGGCGCATCGGCCAGCCGGGCCAGCCGGCGCGCGATCTCGGTCTTGCCCACGCCGGTGGGGCCGATCATCAGGATGTTCTTGGGCGTGATCTCGGTGCGCAGCTTCTCGTCCACCTGCTGGCGTCGCCAGCGGTTGCGCAGCGCGATCGCCACGGCGCGCTTGGCGGCCTGCTGGCCGACGATGTGGCGGTCCAGCTCCGAAACAATTTCCTTGGGTGTCATCGGCATGTGGCCCCCTGGGCGCTGCGCGCCGTCCCCCAGAGGGGGAGCGAGCCACTTCGGAGCGGCCGGGCGTGGCTCATGCGTGTACCCCCTTGGCGCTGCGCGCCGTCCCCCCGAGGGGGAGCGAGCCACTTCGGAGCGGCCGGGCGTGGCTCATTCAATCACCTCGATGACGTGGTTCTGGTTGGTGTAGATGCAGATCGTCCCGGCAATCTCCAGAGCGCGCTTGACGATGTCCGGTGCGCTCAGGTCGGTGTGGTCCAGCAGCGCCATCGCGGCCGCCTGCGCATAGGCGCCGCCCGAGCCGATGGCCACCAGGCCGCGCTCGGGCTCGAGCACGTCGCCGTTGCCGGTGATGATCAGCGAGGCCTCGCGGTCGGCCACCGCCAGCATGGCCTCGAGGTTGCGCAGGACCTTGTCGGTGCGCCAGTCGCGGGTCAGCTCGATGGCGGCGCGCACCAGGTGGCCGCCGTGCTTGGCCAGCTTGTCCTCGAAGCGCTCGAACAGCGTGAAGGCGTCGGCGGTGGCGCCGGCAAAACCGGCCAGCACCTGGTCGTGGTGCAGCCGGCGCACCTTGCGCGCACTGGCTTTGACGACGATGTGGCCCAGCGTGACCTGGCCGTCGCCGCCCAGCGCGACCTGCCAGCGGCCATCGGGCAGACGTCGGCGCACGCTGACGATCGTGGTGCCGTGGTACGAATCCATGGGCGAAATGGTAACTGGGAGCGCGATGCGTGCCGACTGTCGCGTGGCGCCGACTCACTTCCAGCCGCATGCGCGGAACCGGCTTGGCCGGTCCGCTGCATGAGCCCCCTTGGGGGGCCGAGCCCGGACTGCAAACGTCCTGCGGACGTTTTCAGCCTGGCGAGGAGCGAAGCCCGTTGGCTTGGCGCGGCCTGCAAGGCGCGACCGGTAGGGAGCGTGGAGGCCTCTAGGCCGGGCGAAGATGCACCGGAGCGTGCTCTCCGATGCCCATCGCGCCGAACATCGCGGCCACCAGGCGGTGCACCTCGACGAAGCTGATGTGCCGGCCCTCGGCCTTGCGGGCGATGATCCAGTTCAGCAGGTCGCCAGCGGCGATGAAGTCGACGCGGATCAGCAGCGCGCAGGAGATGCGCACCACCTGCGCGCCGCCCAGCTTGGCGTCCAGCGTCTTGAGCACCACTGCCAGGTCGCCCGAGAGCTGGCCTGACAGGTCCAGCGTGGTGACCGCCACGCCGTGGTGGTTGTCGCCCCCCTGAATGGTGGTGATCGGCTCGCCCACCACCGACAGCGAGGCCGAGCGCGTGTTGGCCGAGGAACTGCCCACCCGCGCCACGCAGCGACTGGGCTCCCAGCTGGGCGGCGAGACCTCGAAGGTGACGCAGTAGTCGATCGCCACCTCGTCGAACTGGTCGGGGCGGTTGGTCAGGCGCAGGGCCTCCAGGCGCGCCATCCAGTAACCCGGATCGGCGTCGCGGACACCCACCGGTGCGGCTTCGCCCAGCACGGCAAACAGCCTGTCCGACGCCAGCCAGCGCATCTGCAGCGGCTGCGTGGCCCAGTCGCGCCACAGGCGGGTCAGCTGGTTGGCTGCCTCGGGCTGCACACGCTGCAGCGCGGTCCAGTCGAGTACCCAGGGCTGCGGCAGTTGCATGCAGCGGCTGACCATGTCGGACAGTGCTGTGCTGTCCAGGGTCACCGGGCACACCCAGCCGATCTCGCTGTCCTTGGGCTGCGGCGCCAGCATGCCGCTCTGGGTGGCGTCGGCCACCAGGCGCGGCAGCGAGTACCACTGCGGTGGCGATGTCTGGAAGCGGTGGCAGTATTCAGCCACCAGGGTCTCGAAGCGCTGCATCTGACCGGTGGCCCGGTACAGGTCGAACAGCGTCAGCCAGGTGTCCGCGTGCTCATGGCGCGGGCCGCCCGGACCGACCAGGGTGACCAGGGCGCGTTCGGCGTGCGCGAAGTCGGCATTGGCAAAGGCGATCACCGCCTCGTCCAGATCGTGGTCATGCACGACCTCGGAGACCTCAACCATCGGCAGGGTGTCGCCACGACGCACCTGCAGCGCCGGCGTCACCGCTTCGGTCAGTGTGGGAGCGCTGCGCAGCGCGGCCTCGTCCGCCGGCATCATCATCATCGGCCGGGTGTTCTCGTCCAGGCCATCGACCACCATGCCCGCCGGGATGGTGGGGGCGCCGTCGGGGCCGGCGGTGTCGATCCGGCGTGTGCCGGCAGCGGCCCCACGGGCCGGCGGCGTGGGGCGCGCTGGCGGTGGCGAACTGCCCACCATCTGTTGCTCGATGGCGTCGATCTTGGCCTTGACGCCCACGTCCGCGCCGCCCGGTGGCTGGGTGGCTCGGACCTCGGAGTCGTCGATGTTGGAGGAGGCGTCAAGCGCCGCCGCCTGCTCGGGCGTCAGGCCCTCGCGGCGGATGCGGCGCAGCATGTTGAGCTCGCGCTTGCGGACGAAGTCATTGCGTCGCTTGCGCTCGATCATCGCCTTGAGCTCGGCTTTCTCGGCCTCGGCGAACTGGCTGCTGCCGCTGTCGGTGCCCAGGCCCACCAGTTCCCGTGTGGGCGTGGACATCATCCGCACCACCCGGCTCAGCACGCCCTTGCCTTCGTCGCGGCTGGCCATGGTGGCGATGTCCCTGTACTGCGCGGCTGTCCGGCGATCAGTCGCCGAACATCTTCTGCTTGAGCTCGCGCCGCTGCTGGGCTTCCAGCGACAGCGTGGCGGTCGGGCGGGCCAGCAACCGGCCCAGGCCGATCGGCTCGCCGGTCTCGTCGCAGAAGCCATAGTCGCCAGCGTCGATGCGGGCCAGCGACTGGCTGATCTTCTTGAGCAGCTTGCGCTCGCGGTCGCGGGTGCGCAGCTCCAGCGCATGCTCTTCCTCGATCGTGGCGCGGTCGGCCGGATCGGGCACGATGGAGGTGTCCTCGCGCAGGTGCTCGGTGGTCTCGCCGGCGTTGGACAGCAGGTCGTCCTTGAGCGCCTGCAGCCGGGCGCGGAAGAACTCCAGCTGCTTGTCATTCATGTACTCCGAGTCGGGCATGGCCATCAGCTCGGGTTCACTCAGGTCGCGGCCGGCCTTGGTTTTCCAGGCATTGGCCAGCTTGGGGTCCGCCTTGGTGGCGGGCTTCAGGGCAGTCATCGGTTCGGGATCGGTCCGGGGGGCTGGTTTCTTCGGCGAGAAACGGTCAGAAAAGCTCGCCCGCGATACAGCGGGCGGGGCGGCGGTTCGGTCGCTGGGGCGGGCAGCGGGCGCTGCCGGATCGGCCGCTGCCTTCTTGGCGGCGGCCGGGGCCTTGGCAGCAGGCTTCTTGGCTGCTGCCGTGCTGGCGCTCTTGGCCGGGGTCTTGCTCACGTCGGTCTCCTCGCCACGTCGCTCGAACATCGAGGGGTGTTATACCCCTGTTGGCCCGGCGGATGTGGTGCAAGCGCCACGTTCGGGCGCGCGGATTGTAGCCATCCGGAACTTCGCCGCAGCTGACAGTGCCCGGGGGCTCAGGCTGCACAGCCTTCCAGGCCTTGCAACAGGATGTCTCGCGGCAGGTCGATGCCGATGAAGACCATCTTGCTGCCCTTGGCTTCGCCGGGCGCCCACTTGGGGCCCAGGTCAGAGCCCATCAGCTGGTGCACGCCCTGGAAGATCACCTTGCGGTCGCTCCCCTTGAGCCACAGCACGCCCTTGTAGCGCAGCATCTTGGGGCCGTAGACCTGGACGATGGCCCCCAGGAAATCCTCCAGCTTGGCCGGCGAGAGCGCCTTGTCGCTGCGGAAGACGAAGGACTTCACATCGTCATCGTGGACGTGGTGGTGGGGGTGATCGCAGTGCTCGCCGTGCGCGTGGTCGTGGTCATGGGCATGGTGATGGTCATGGCCCTCGGTGAGGAAATCCGGGTCGATGTCGAGCTTGGCATTCAGGTTGAAGCCCTTGAGATCGAAGACCTGGGCGATCGGCACCTCGCCGAAGTGCACCGTGCTCTGCGGCGCCCGCGGGTTCATGTGCTTGAGGCGGTGCTGCAGCGCCGCCAGTGCCTCGGCATCGACCAGGTCGGACTTGCTGATGAAGATCTGGTCGGCGAAACCGACCTGGCGACGCGCCTCCTGGCGGTCATTGAGCTGTTGCTCGGCATGCTTGGCGTCGACCAGGGTCAGCACCGAGTCCAGCAGGTAGCTCTCGGCCACCTCGTCGTCCATGAAGAAGGTCTGGGCCACCGGGCCGGGGTCGGCCACGCCGGTGGTCTCGATGACCACGCGGTCGAACTGCAGCTCGCCCTTGCGGCGCTTCATCGCCAGGTCGGCCAGGGTGGAGCGCAGGTCCTCGCGGATGGTGCAGCAGACGCAGCCGTTGCTCATCTGGATCACCTGCTCGTTGGTGTCGGCGACCAGGATGTCGTTGTCGATGTTCTCCTCGCCGAACTCGTTTTCGATGACGGCGATCTTCTGGCCGTGGGCCTCGGTCAGCACGCGCTTGAGCAGGGTGGTCTTGCCCGAGCCGAGGAAGCCGGTCAGGATGGTGGCGGGAATCAGGCCGTTGGACATGGGGGTCGGGGTCAGGTGGGCAGGCGCTGGCAGATGGGGGCGCCCCGCGCAGGTTCAAGGGGCCGCCACTCTGAGCCCGCAGGGTGGGGCTGTCAAGCACTGTCAAAAGGATCGGGTATTCTCGGCCCATTCCCACTGCCGGCACACACGACGTGTCCGAACCGCCTTCCCCACGACCGCCGCGCGGTGGTCGTCCGGCCGCCGCCGACAAGCGCGGCCTCTTCGAGCGCCTGGTGGAGTTCGTGCTCCCCGGGCCCGACTCCAAGGCCGAACTGATCGAGACCCTGGCCGAGGCCGAACAGCGCGAGCTGATCGAGCCGCAGTCACGCGCCATGCTCGAGGGTGTGCTGCGCATGGCCGACATGGTGGCCGGCGACGTCATGGTGGCCGAGCCGCGCATGGACGTGCTCGACATCGACGCCCCCTACGAGGAACTGCTGGCCACGGTGATCGACACCGGCCACTCGCGCTTCCCGGTGGTGGAGGGCACGCGCGACAACATCATCGGCATCCTGATGGCCAAGGATCTGCTGAAGCTGCAGCGTGCGCCTGAGCTGAACCTGCGCACCCTGCTGCGTCCGGCGGTCTTCGTGCCCGAGAGCAAGGGCCTGAACGAGCTGCTGCGCGACTTCCGCTCCAACCGCAACCATCTGGCCATCGTCATCGACGAGTTCGGCTCCACCGCCGGCCTGCTGACGATCGAGGATGTGCTGGAAGAGATCGTCGGCGAGATCGAGGACGAGTTCGATGTGGCCGACGCCGCCAGCGGCGTCTACACCCTGGCCGATGGCAGCCTGCGGGTGGCCGGCGATGCCGACATCCACACCGTCAACGAGGCCTTCTCGGCGCAGTTTCCCGAGGACGCCTTCGACACCATCGGCGGCCTGCTGGCGCATGAGCTGGGCCGGGTGCCGCGGCGTGGCGAGTCGGTGGTGCTGGGCGGGCTGGACTTCAACGTGATGCTCACCCGCGGCGGCGCCGTGCGCTGGTTCCGGGTGCGCC
>JAFLDI010000218.1 GCA_017302485.1 Burkholderiales bacterium
TCCGGACTCGCGGTGACCACCCCGACATGCGCCGGGGGGCGACCGCCGCGCGGTCAGCCGCTTCGGGCCTCCGGCCCTACGCGCCTGACCGCGCTGAAAGACTTACACCACTTCTTGGGACACCAGCCGCTGCCGCATAGCCGTGCAGACTGCCTTCCCGAAGGTAGGACTGGGCCGAGATGGTGTTGCCCCGGGCGTCAGTGCGGGTCAGTGAGGACCCGCTATGGCCATTGCCGCCGACGGTTACGTTCTGGCCCCGGGTCACCGAGCCACTGGCGTGGCTGTTGGCGGCCACATCGGTCGAAGCGAGCACGCAAAGTATGGCGATCCATGCGGCCCGCGGGGGGGCGTCAGCGATGAAAGGGAAGGAAGGCATGAAAGTCTTTCAGATGGAGGAGCCGTCAGTCTTCCGATTTGCGCCGCTCCTGACATCGCCCTGATGGGCCATGGGCACCAGCATCGGTGTGGCTCTTCGGTTCAAGGGGCATGGCCCATATGAGTGGCCGATGCCGCCAAGTCCCGGCCCTTCGGCGCGCAAAGCTCTAAGGTGCAATGTGGGTGCAGGCCGTGTTCGGGACTCAATCAGCTCGCCGGGCGCCAGAGCGCTCCCGACAGAGCCGGCATCGACCGCCCGCTCACGCCGGGTTCGGCCGCGTGTGCCAATGCAGAATCCGTGCATGTCACCGGTCCTGCCGATGCCTGTCATTGCGCTGGCCAAGATCCAGGCGCCCCGCCCGCGAGCCGGCTTGATCGAGAGGCCAGCGCTCGAGCAGGCGCTATTGCAAGCGCTCGGTCGCCACCGCCTCACGCTGCTGGTTGCGCCGGCCGGTTACGGCAAAACGGCGGCGCTGACGCGTCTGGTGCAAGCACTAGGCCCGCAATGGGCGCTGGCTTGGATCTCCGCCGACGACGATCAGGTTCAGCGCTTCCTCGCCTGTCTCACCACTGCACTGGATCCTTACGACCTGCCATGGCGCGTCGCACCTGAGGCCTTGGCGACACTGGCTGCTACCGACGACGGCCTGCGCAGCGCCGCTGCAGAGATCGCAAATGCGCTGGCGTCCGCCGAGATCGAGCAAGGCCTCATCGTCCTGGACGACGCCCACCGGATCACCGACCCACAGGTGTTCGACCTGTTGCAGATGGTGCTAGACCGCCTGCCCGCGCACTGGAGTCTGGTCATCGCCAGTCGGATCGAGCCGCCACTGTCGCTCGCGCGCTGGCGCGGCCTGGGCGAGTTGGCCGAGTTCCGCCTGAATGAGCTGCGATTCACCGAACCAGAGGCGCGCGCCCTGCTGGCGCTGGAGGGGCCGACTCCAGAACCGGCGCAGGTGAGCGCCCTGGTGGAGCGCACCGATGGCTGGGCCGCCGGCCTGCGGCTGGTGGCCACGGCGCGCCCTCGACAAGGAGGCAATAGCCTGGGCGCGCTGACGCAGCGCCACCTCTTCGACTACCTTGCCAGCGAGGTATTGGAAGACATGCCCAGGGAGCTGCGCAGCTTTCTGCTGCGCAGTTCGATCCTTCCCGAACTCAGCGCAACGCGATGCGCCCATGTCTGCCAGCTTCCGCGCAGCGCCGAGTTGCTTGAAGAGGTCGAACGGCGCGGCCTATTTGCCGCCCCACTGGAAGCACCCGAGCTGACGCTGCGCCTGCACGACCTGTTCCGGGAGTTCCTCGAGCATTGCCTGCTGCGCGAGCACCCGGATGAGGTGCCACGCCTCCTGCGCCGAGCCGCCGACGATGAGCCCGACCTCAGCCGCGCCATCGGCTACCTGGCGCGTGCCGGCGACTGGGACGAAGCCGCGCACGTCCTGGCCATGCGTGGCCCGGCGTTGCTGCCCATGGGCGGCGGGCCGGTGCTGGAGCGGCTGCTCGCGCTGTTCCCGCAGGCCGCTTGGGAGCGGCACGCCGACCTGTACTTTTTGCGCGGCTTGTGCAGCTTTCCAAGGCTGGACTTCGACCGCATGGCGGACGCGATGCAACAGGCGGCGACGGGCTTCCGGCGCGAAGACCGCACCGAAGCCACCGCCATGGCGTTGGCACTCGCCTACCTGGCCATGTCCTGCACCGCCCGACTGGACGACGCGGCGCGAGGGCTGGAGGCCTTGCGTGCCCAGCCGCTTTCAGGCGAGGTGCGCACCGCGGTTGGCTTCTCCAGCGCTTGGGTTGCCTACGCTCAAGGGCGCACCGAGCTGCTGGCACCCTTGGTGGCCGAGATGCTCAGTGCCTTGGAGCGCAGCGGTGACCCCCAACACTGGGAACGCTGCTTCTTCTTGTGCCTGTTCGCCGGCATGCCGGGCATGAGGCCGCTGCTGGAGCGTTTCGCCCAAGGCGCCAGCCGGCTGATCTCCGAACAACCTACGCAACTGCGCGCTGGGGTGGCGCACATTCGCTGCTGGCTGGCGTTCTCGGACGGTCGCATTGCCGAGGCGGTGCAGTGGCTTGCCCAGGCCGATGCCGACGTGCACTGGCTGGGCCAGCCGCGGATCCTGATGACCGAGAGCTGGATGACGCATACCCTCATCGACGCGGTGCGTGGCGATGCCGACGCGAGCCGCTGCGCGGCCGAGGCGAACAAGTGCGACATTGAACAGCACTCACCGCTGAGCAACCGACTGACGCACGAGTACGAGGAACTGTTCACCTACGCCCGCAGTTGCTGGATGCTGGGTGACGGTGTGCGCCTGCGCGCCGTCGTTACCCAGCTGGCACACACCGGCAACCCGCACGAATGGGCGGCCGCGCCCGATCAACGCCGCTTCGGCCGTGCACTGGTGGCCCTATTCGAAGACCGCTTGTCCGAGGCGCGTGAACTGCTGCAGCCGCTGGCCTGCGAGCACGACCGCTACTGCTTTTTCCCCGCAGCGCAAGCGCGTGTGCTGCTGGCCTACGCCGAGCTGCGCCTGGGCCTGGAGGCAGAGGCGGCGGCCACGATCCAGCCCTGGCTCGCACAGGTGCTGAAGGGTGCAGAGCGGGGCGGGGCGCTGCTGGCCGGGCAGCACGTCCTGCAGCGCTTGGCCGGCGCCCAATGGAAGGGACGGCTGCCAGTCGCGCAGGTCGCCCTGCTGCAGGAACTTGCCGACCAGGTGAGAGTGGCGAGCCATTGCGCGTCCGCCGAGCCAGACGGCACCCCGCTCGACCGCACGCCCAACACCGCGCCGGCGGCGGGGCTGCTGACCGACCGCGAGCGCGAGGTCCTGGAACACCTGGTCCGCGGGGACAGCAACAAGCTGATCGCCCGCGCGCTCGACCTGAGCCCGCACACCGTGAAGCGGCACGTGGCCAACATCCTGGGCAAGCTCGGCGTGGACACGCGCGGTCAGGCCGTGCACTGGCACAGCCAGCAACATCGGCGCAGCTAGCGGGCTGGCGGGCTAGCGCCGGCCATGGCCCACCACCATGGCCCGCCGTCATGGCTCCTTCGGCCGATGTGGCGCGCCGCAGCGCTACCTAGAGTGGATGTGGACGGACCGATGCACGCCATGTTGCGGTCCTCGCCCGCCCACCCACCGAGGACTCCCATGAAACAACGCTTCCCTTCCCTCTGGCTGACGCCTGCGCTGGTGTTCGGCCTTGCTGCCACCAGTGCCTGGAGCGCACCGGAACGCCCGCGAACCGACATCGCCCTGGGTCGCTACTTGGTCAAGACCACCGGCTGCAACGACTGCCACTCGCCTGGCTATATCCAGAAAAGCGGAAAGACGGCAGAAAGCACATGGCTGACCGGCGACCAATTGGGCTGGCGCGGCCCCTGGGGCACCACCTACGCCACCAACCTGCGCCTGCTGATGGCGTCGATGAACGAAGCCCAGTGGCTCAAGCACGCACGCACCATGGAACCGCGTCCGCCGATGCCTTGGTTCAACGTGCGCGCCATGTCCGACGGCGACCTGCGCGCGATCTACCGCTACGTCCGGGCTGCCGGTCCGGCTGGCCAGCCGGCCCCTGCTGCCGTGCCGCCCGGTCAGCCGGTGTCCGGTCCGGTGGTGCAGTTTCCCTGAGGACCTGTCCATGACGCAGAAGCTCATATTCAGTGTCTTCGGCGCCACCGGCGCACAGGGCGGCGGTGTTGTGCGAAGCCTGCTGGCGCGCAGGCTCCCGCACCTGCGTGTACGAGCCCTGACACGCGTGCCGACGTCGGCGCCGGCCCAGGTCCTTGCGGACCTGGGTGCCGAGGTCGTTCGCGCCGACCTTGACGATGCCCAGACCCTGGGGAAAGCGCTGGCGGGTTCTGATGCGGTCTTCGCCGTCACCAACTTCTGGGAACACGGCTCGCCGGAGCGCGAACTCCTTCAGGCACGCCACCTGGCGCATGCCGCTCAGCAGGTGCGCGTTCCTCATCTGGTTTGGTCGACGCTGGAGGACACGCGCCGCTACCTGCCGCTGGAAGACGAGCGCGTGCCCACCCTGATGCAGCACTACAAGGTGCCGCACCTGGACGCCAAAGGTGCGGCGAACGCGCTTTTCCGCGCCAGCGGTGTGCCGACCACGCTGCTCTACACCTCGTTCTACTGGGACAACCTGATCCACTTCGGGCTGGGCCCGAAGCCCGGCACCGACGGCATGCTGCAGTTCGTGCTGCCGATGGGCGACAAGCCACTGCCGGGCATTGCGGCGGCCGACATCGGTGCCTGTGCCGCCGAACTGATGCTGCGCGGACCCCAGCGCGGGACGCAGTCACTCGGCATTGCCGGCGAGCACCTCACCGGCGCGCAGATGGCGGCGCAGATGGCCGAGGCCCTGGGGCGCCCTGTCCGCCATGTCGATATGGACCGCGCGCAGTACGCAGCCCTCGGCTTTCCTGGCGCCGACGAGCTGGCCAACATGTTTGCCTTCAAGCGCGAGTTCAACGACGAGTACCGCGCCCGCCGCAGCGTAGCCGCCAGCCGGGTCCTGCATCCCGGGATGCTCGATTTCCGGCAATGGCTTGCGCGTCATGCCTGTGAGGTGCCGCTTTGAAGCCGCGAGTCGCGCCACGCGGTCCGTTCGGCGTGGCCTGGACCCCGCCAGCTGGGCACCACTCTGTTGAGGGTGCGCTTCGGAGGCCCATTTCAGGGCCACACCTACCGTTCCATTCCTGAGGAGACATGACCTTGAACTGCATGATGAAACTTGCCCTGGCCGCCTGCTGCGTTGTCCCTGCAGCCATGGCTTCCCAGCTTGGTGAATCCATGGCCTTGACCTGCGACGCAGGCGTGGTCAACGATAACGGTGAGCCCCCCAATCTCCACGGCTCCTGGGACTTCCTGATGGTTCCCCAGGGCAAGCCGAGCTTTGGGTTGATGTCGATTGGCTTTGTTGGCGCCGAATATGGCGGATCGTTGGTGCCGGCGAGAACGGCGCCTGTTGTGGTGCGAAGGATCACGCTGACCGGACAAAGAATTCAGATGGTCGTCGCGTCACGCGACGGTGATGTGCAGTTGGACGGCCAACTCTCCGCCAAGGGTGACTTCATGTGCGGCACCGTGACCTACCACGGGGGCGTGTCCTTTCCGATGGTGGCGCAGAAGCGCCCCTCCACCTATCAGTCGCCGCCGCAAACCCAGCGCAGGCCGTAGCGGTCGCGAATCGGCGGCGGCTGGCTGTTCCTGTTGAAGCTCGCCGCCAGCACAGCCGGGACCTTGAGCGTAAAGCCGCTCATGGCGTGCGCCACAAGGCCCAGTGCATCGGCATGCAGGGCCGGGCTGCAGGCCACCACCAGTGCGCCGCTTTCAGGCAGCCGCGCGGCTACGCCTGGCTCATTGCAGGGTTCGGCGCGCGGGCTCCAGCGTCGCAGGAATTGAGGCGCGATGGAGTGCTCGATGTGACGGGACTGGGTCATGGTCCGAAGCGCACGGGAAGGGGACACCGTCTGCAACGCGACCGAAACAGTCGCTTGCAGCTCTGGACGCCAGGCCCGGGCAGCATGGCGGGCATGCCGCTCTACCCCCATGCCCCCAC
>JAFLDI010000219.1 GCA_017302485.1 Burkholderiales bacterium
CGATTTCCAGGCCGCCGGGGCCGCGGCCCCGGCGCTGGCGCCGGCCATCGAGATCGGCCCGCAGCACCTGGTGCGCATTGCCTACACCAGCGGCACCACCGGCCAGCCCAAGGGCGTGGCCTACTCGCTTGAGCGCCTGCAGGCCCGGCTGGCCAACCACTTCATGGCCATGGAGTATGGCCTGTCGGTGGACGACGCCATGCTGCATGTGGGCCCGCTCACCCATGCCGCAGGTGTGTACCTGTTCCCCTGCTTCCTGCGGGGGGCGCGCAATGTGATTCTCGACCGCTTCGACCCGGTCTCGCTGCTGGCCGCCATCGAGCGGCACCGCATCACCCACCTGATGCTGGTGCCCACCATGATGAGCCGGCTGGTCGAAGCGATCGAGCAGGGCGCCCGAGGTGACTGGTCGTCACTGGTGCGCATCCATTACGGCACCGCACCGACGCCGGTGCCGCTGATCCGCCGCGCACTGCGCATCTTCGGTCCCATCCTGCGTCAGCAGTACGGCATGACCGAGGCGGTGCAGCCGCTGACCGTGCTCTACCCGCACGAGCACCTGGGTGACAGCGACGATGGCGCCGACGAGCCGATCGGCTCCTGTGGCCAGCCCACGGCCAACGTGCGCATCGTCTTGCGCGACCCGCAGGGCCGACCGGTGCCACCGGGCGAGGTGGGCGAGATCACGCTGGCCCACGAGGGCGCGGCCGAGGTGATGCTGTGGCGCCGCGACGCGCTGATGGCCGAGGTGGTGCGTGAGGGCTGGTTCCACAGCGGCGACCTGGGGCGATTCGACCGCCAGGGCTTCCTGCACATCGTCGGCCGCAACAAGGACATGATCATCAGCGGCGGCTTCAATGTCTACGCCCGTGAGGTGGAGGACGCCCTGGCCGCCCACCCTGCGGTGCTGGAGTCGGCTGTCCTGGGCCTGCCCGACCCCGAGTGGGGCGAGGTGGTGGCCGCTGCCGTGGTGCTGCGCGAGGGCGTGCTGGCCGATGCAGCAGCGCTGCAGGCCTTCTGCGCCGAGCGCATTGCCGGCTACAAGAAGCCGCGGCGGTGGGTGTTCGTGCCGGCGCTGCCGCGCAACCTGGCCGGCAAGGTGATGAAGGCGCCGCTGCGGGAGCGCTTCGGCTGATCAGGGGCGGGCGGCCGGCGCGCCATCGATGACGCGGGTGGCCTCTTCAGCCGAGGCCTGGGCGCGTTGGCGGGCCAGCAGCATCACCTGCTCGGCGTCGCCATGCTCCAGTGCCAAAGTGGCCTGCCGCCACAGGCGCACCGACTGGCGCCGCCGCTCCACCGAAGCCAGGCCCAGCTTGCTGTAGCGCAGGCACTGCAGAGACAGCGCGGTCAGCATGCGACGCAGCCGCTCGTTGCCGGCAAAGCGGGCGCTGAGCAGCATCAGCCGGTGCACCGTCTCGGCGTAGGCCTCGCCAGCGGCCGGGTCATCGACCAACCCCTCCAGGTGTGCGACGCCACCGCGCATCACCGCCAGCAGTTCGGGCGGGCGCTGCTCGGCCAGCTTGCGCACGACGATCTCGTACAGGCCCGCCCGCAACTCGAAGAGCTCGCGCAGCTCATCGGCCGACAGGCTGGTGACCACCGCGCCACGCCGTGGGAGAACCCGGGCCAGCCCCTCGCGCTCGAGGATGCGGATGGCCTCACGCACCGGCCCCCGGCTGGTGGCGAACTCGTCGGCCAGCTCCTGCTCACCCAAGCGCGTGCCGGGGGCGAGCAGGCCGCCGACGATGCGGTCGCCCACCTTGGCGGCGATCTGCTCGGACACCGTCAGGGTCGGGCCGGGGGCATCGTCGAACAGGCGAAACGAGATCGTCGAGGCCCATCGCTCGAACGTGTGCAGGTCGGTGGCGGAGGCAGAGGAGTCCATGCGCGGGTGCAGGCGATGTTAACAACGCCCCGCTGGGCTCGGCGCTCAAGGTGACGGCGGCGGCGGGCTGGACAGCGAGGCCTGGATCGCCTGCCGCGACGCCGGCGTGGCCTGGTTGAGCCCGATGGAGCAACCCCATGGACACACCAGCATCGCCACCGCGGCGCCAAAGTCCGTGCGGGCCGGGCCGCGGTGCAGTCGTGCACCCCTGGCCTGCAGCGCCGCCACCGCGGCGTCCAGATCGTCCACCTCCCAGTAGACGGTGGTGCCGCCAATGCCGCCGGGGCACTTGGCGTCGGCCGGATGAAAGCCCAGCAGCACGCCGCCCGGACCATGGACAAAAGCGAACCGGGGATTCTCGTGGCCGACGGGGCTGCCAAGCAGGTCGGCCCACCAGGCGGCGGCAGCGTCAATGTCGGAAACGAAGAAGACGACGGATTCGACCGCGCGAAGCATCATGGCGGTGTGGTGACTGTGCTGCCGTGTGGCGATCAGGCCCTGACTTCCAGCACCAGCTGGAAGCCGCCGAAGATCATGCCCTTGCCATCGGGGACGTCATCGCCCCAGCACTCCATCACGCGCAGCGCACCCAGCTTGAGGAACAGGCTGTCGAAGTGCCGGGCATGGTCGATGAAGGCCTGCCGGCGGGCGGTGGGTACGGCGATCACGAAGCCATCGATGTAGGACATGGCTGAACTCCTGGCGATGAAGCGCGAGGCTCCGACCTGCTGCTCGACGAACGACACAGCGGCGACCAGACGGGCGAGGCATCCGCGCCCTCGTGTGGACAAGGCTGTGGATGATGCGGGGACAAACGGGGCCTTGTCCACAGTGCTTCGAGAGGGCGCCGAGTTGTTGTCGGCGGCTCCCGGCTCCATCCCTGGGCCCGCCCACAGGCTTGGCCGCGCGGCAAGTGCTTGTCAGACCAGTGGTTTCGGGGGCTGTCCACAACACAGCGCCTGCTCTACTGCTACGACCAGTCTGATATTGAAGACATGGAAGGAATACTGGAGAGTGGCGCCAGCTGCCGCCGGCTCTCGAACACCCGCGCCTGGCCGGTCACCGGATCGGTGAAGGCGATGCGCCGCGCCAGCAGTTGCAGCGGCGCGCTGAAGTCCTCAGGCTCACCCAGTGCGGGGGCCGGCTGAAGCACCGGATAGATGCGGTCACCGACGATGGGCAGACCCAACGCGTTCAGGTGCACGCGCAGCTGGTGGGTCTGGCCGGTCTCGGGGTGCAGGCGGTAGCGGGCCAGGTCGCCCACATGTTCGACGCACTCGATGCGGGTGAGCGCGTTGGGCGCGCCCGGCACCTCGCGCACCACCATGAACTGCTCGCGGCAGGGTGCCAGGCGGGTGTGGCGGGTGAGCGGGAAGGCCAGGTCGGCCCGGAACGGCGCCAGCGCCTCATAGACCTTGGCCACGGCCCGCTCGCGGAACAGCGCCTGGTAGGCGCCGCGGTCCTGGGGCCGCAGGCTGAAGACGACCACACCGGCGGTCTCGCGGTCCAGGCGGTGGATGGGCACCAGGGTGTCCAGGCCCAGTTGGTGCTGCAGCCGGGCCAGCAGGGTTTCGCGGGCGTGTCGGCCCTTGGGGGTCATCGCCAGGAAATGCGGCTTGTCGACCACCAGCAGATGGGCGTCCTGGAACAGGATCTCGGCCTGGAAGGGCACCGGCTGCTCGGCAGGCGGGGTGCGCCAGTACCAAAGCCGGGTGCCGGGGCGGTAGGCGGCCTCGGGCGGCACCGGCTGGCCGGTTTCGTCGAAGACCTCGCCCGCGGCCAGGCGCTGGGCCCACTCGGCCTCGGTGGCCTTGGGCAGGCGCCAGGCCAGGAAGGCCAGCACGGTGGGCCAGTGTCCATGCGGCAAGGCCACCGCGCTGGCCCCCACGCCATCGCGTGGCGGGGGCTTCCAGGCGGGGGCGGGGCGGCTCATGCCGGCATTCTGGCGCGCTGTCAACGCACAAGGCTGTGGACAGATGGCTGAACAAGTCGGGCTTGTCCACAGGGCCAGGCCTTCAGCGCGGAGTTGTTGTCGCCCGACCGTGCAGCCGTCCCTGGGCCTGGACACAGGAAGACCGGTGCGCCAAGTGGCTGTCAGGCCACGACAAAACCGGCTTGTCCACAGCGGAGGGGGCCCTCTACTACTCCTACCAATGAGACTTCTATGAAAACAGGTGTGGAGAAAGCGGAGAACTCAATGCGCGTCAAAACTCTTCGACGCCTCCACCGAGGCCTTCGTGTCGGCCCCCTGGCTGCCGTTGAAGAAGAGGTTCAGCACCACCGCGGTCAAGGCGGCCAGCAGGATCCCCGACTCCAGCAGCGGGTGCAGCCCATGCGGCATCTGCTGGGTCCAGCGCGGTGCCACCAGCGGCACGAGGCCCATGCCCACCGAGATGGCGACGATGTAGAGGTTGTGGCGGTTGCCGGCAAAGTCGACGCGGGCGAGGATGCGGATGCCGGTGGCGGCCACCATGCCGAACATCACCAGGCCGGCGCCACCCAGCACGAACTGCGGGATCGACTCGACCAGCGCCGCCATCTTGGGCAGCAGGCCCAGCACGATCATGATCACGCCGGCGGCCACGCACACGAATCGGCTGCGCACGCCAGTCACGCCCACCAGGCCCACGTTCTGCGAGAAGCTGGTGTAGGGGAAGGTGTTGAACAGGCCGCCGATCAGCGTGCCCAGGCCGTCGGTGCGCAGGCCGGCGGTGAGTTGCGCCTGGGTCAGTGGCTTGCCGGTGATGTCGGACAGCGCCAGGAACATGCCGGTGGACTCGATCATCACGACGATCATCACCAGCGTCATGGTCAGGATCATCAGGCCGTCAAAGGTGGGCGTGCCGAAGGCGAAGGGCGTGACCACGTCCAGCCAGGCGGCGTGGCCGACCTTGTCGAAGTTCATCTTGCCCAGGCCCACCGCCAGCACGCTGCCGGCCACCAGGCCCAGCAGCACCGCGATGTTGGCGATGAAGCCTTTGCCGTACTTCACCAGCAGCAGCACCACCAGCAGCACGAAGCCGGCGATCGCCAGGTTGTCCAGCGCACCATAACCGGGGTTGTTGACCATGGGCACCGGGCCCAGCTTCAGGGCCGGGGCTGATGCCCCCGGCGCGGCCGAGGCTGCAGCGGCCTTGGCACCATCGACCATGGCCACCAGCTTGGGCAGGTCCACGCTTTGCGCCAGGTGGGCCGGGCCACCCAGCGCCCAGCCCACACCCACGCGCATCAGGCTGATGCCGATGACCGCGATGATGGTGCCGGTGACCACGGGCGGGAAGAAGCGCAGCAGCCGGCCCATCACCGGCGCCAGCAGCATTGAGAGGATGCCCGCGCCGATGATGGCGCCGAAGATGGCGCGTGCGCCATCGGGGCCGGGCGTGGCGTTGGCCATGGCCACCATCGGGCCGACGGCGGCAAAGGTCACGCCCATCATCACCGGCAGCTGGATGCCGAACCAGCGGGTGAAGCCCAGCGACTGGATCAGCGTGACCAGACCGCAGCAGAACAGGTCGGCCGAGATCAGCAGCGCCACCTGCTCGGGGCTGAGCTTGAGCGCCCGGCCGACGATCAGCGGCACGGCGATCGCGCCGGCATACATCACCAGCACATGCTGCAGACCCAGCGCGGCCAGACGGCCAGCAGGCAGTTTCTCGTCCACCGGGTGGACAGCACTCGAGGTCATGGGGGAAGTCTCCGTCGGGGCCCGTGTGGAGGAGTGCCGCCGGCGTCGGGCCTCGCCGGCGGCTGTGTGAAGCTCAGCGTGCGCCGGATTCGAACCAGCGGCCGATCAAGGCGCGTTCGTCTTCGGTGATGCCGGTGGCGTTGTTCAGCGGCATCAGGTGCTGCACCACCACTTGCTGGTAGACCTGCGGCGCGTGGCGGGTGATCAGCTCGGCGCTGTGCAGCATCACGCCCTTGTTGCTGACCTGCTCGTTGTGGCACATCACGCAGCGCTGCTGCACGATGGTCTGCACGTTGGCCAGCGTGG
>JAFLDI010000022.1 GCA_017302485.1 Burkholderiales bacterium
TTTCGCAGTCTTTGGCTTTCCCTTAGCCTTGGGCACTACCTCATCCGCTTCAACGTCAAGCTTCTCCATCCATCGCGCATTGAACTGATCCTCTGGCGATAGCACGAGCGGCTTTCGATCCGCATCGCCCGGAGACTTGCGCCTGCTCTACACCGGCGATACCGGCTACGCCGACGACTTCAAGGACATCCGCGCGCGCTTTGCCAACCGCGGCCCCTTCGACCTGGCGCTGATCCCGGTGGGTTGCTACGAGCCGCGGGGCTTCATGCAGGACCAGCATGTCAACCCGGCCGACGCGGTGCGCATCTTTCAGGACCTGGGCGCACGCCGCGCGGTGGGCGTGCACTGGGGCACCTTCGCCGACCTGTGCGACGAACCGCTGGACCAGGCGCCCAGGGACCTGGCCATCGCCCGCGAGGCCGCCGGCCTGCCCGAGGCGGCGTTCAGCGTGATGCAGCGCGGCGAGACGCGGCCGATCGAGTGAGGTGGTGGGGCCTCAGCGCCCCATCGCGTAGAACTCGGGGTTGGGCTTCATGCCGGTGACATTGGCCAGCCGGTTGGACAGGCCGAAGAAGGCCGCCACGCCGGCGATGTCCCAGGCATCCTCGTCGCTGAAGCCGTGGGCGTGCAGCGCAGCGAAGTCGGTGTCGTCCACCGCATAGGACTGCTGCGAGACCTTCATCGCGAAGTCCAGCATCGCCCTCTGGCGCGGCGTGATGTCGGCCTTGCGGTAGTTCACCGCCACCTGGTCGGCCACCAGGGCGTTCTTGGCGCGGATGCGCAGAATCGCGCCATGCGCGATCACGCAGTACTGGCACTGGTTGGCATTGCTGGTGGCCACGACGATCATCTCGCGCTCGGCCTTGCTCAGGCCGCCAGGCTTGTCCATCAGCGCATCGTGGTAGGCGAAGAAGGCGCGGAACTCATCGGGGCGGTGCGCCAGCGTCAGGAATACATTGGGCACGAAGCCGGACTTCTCCTGCACCGCCAGGATGCGCGCGCGGATGTCCTCCGGCAGGTCCTTCAGGTCGGGCACAGGGAAGCGGCTGATCGGGGTGCTGGGGTTCATGGACAGGGTCTCCGGGCCATCATGGTGATCGGATCCAAGCGTAGCATCCGCCACATCCCCAGCCTTGAACCCGATCGTCGATGTCCTACCTGTTGCTGATTCACGAACCTGTCGGCCAGCGCGCCACCCGCACCGAGGCCGAGGGCCGCGAGGCCTATGCGCGCATGCAGCGCTTCGGCGAGGCGATCGCTGCCGAGGGCCAACTGGCCGCGGTGGAGTCGCTGGCCGGGCTGGAGCAGTCGGTGCGCATCGAGCGCGGCGTGCAGCATGACGGCCCCTTCACCGAAGCCAAGGAGATGGTCGGCGGCTTCTTCCTGCTGAAGAACGTCAGTCGCGAGCAGGCACTGGCCTGGGCGCGGCGCTGTCCGGCGGCCGAGTGGGCGACCGTGGAAGTGCGCGCGCTGGCACCGTGCTTCGAGGGCTCGAACCGGCGTTGATCCGGGTTTGTCCCAGGCGTCGCGCGGTCGAAACGCGCGAGCCTTGTGCGTCGTCCTGACATCACCCTGTCCTGGAGGAGAACGCCATGAGCACCCCGATGTGTCCCGTCGTCCATTTCGAGATGCCGTACCACGACGCCGCCCGCGCCACACGCTTCTACGCCGAGGTCTTCGGCTGGCAGATCCAGGCCTTCGGCGAGGAGATGGGTCACTACCTGATGGCCACCACCGCCAGCCAGGACAGCGCCGAGCCGGGCACCAGGCGCGGCGTGATCAACGGCGGGCTGTTCCCGTTCAAGGCCGACTGGCCGATGCAGCACCCCAGCGTGGTGATCGCGGTGGATGACATCCGCGCCGCAATGGCCCGCGTCAACGCGGCAGGCGGCGAGGTGATGGGCGAGCCCATGCCCATCCCCGGTGTGGGCGACTACGTGTCGTTCATGGACACCGAGGGCAACCGCCACAGCATGCTGCAGCCGCAGATGCCGGCTTGAGGGGCGGGCTATGCGTTTCATGATCATCGTGAAGTCCTGCGAGGCCTTTGAAGCGGAACAGACGCCCGAGCCACCGCCTGAGCTGCTGGCCGAGATGGCCGCGTACCACGAGGAGCTGGCGCGCGCCGGCGCGCTGCTGGAGGGCGCCGGCCTGCACCCCAGCCGCACCGGCTGGCGTGTTCACCACGGTGCCGACGGCAGTCGCCAGGTGATCGACGGCCCCTTTGCCGAGGCCAAGGAGCTGATCGCCGGCTACACCCTGATCCAGGTGCGCAGCCGCGAGGAGGCGATGGAGTGGGCGCGGCGCTTTCCGAATCCGGCCGGCCGCGGCCAGGAGGCCGTGATCGAGGTGCGTCAGCTCATCGAGCTGGACGAGTTCCCGCCCAGTGACGAGATCGACCGCATGAAGGCCATGGACGCCGCGTTGCCGCCCCGGTGAGCGGTCCACTCGACGCGACGCTGGCGGCGATCTGGCGCATCGAGTCCGCACGTGTCGTCGCCACGGTGGCGCGGCGAGTGCGCGACCTGGGCGTGGCCGAAGAGCTGGCGCAGGATGCCTGGCTGGAGGCACTGCAGCGCTGGCCCCAGGACGGCCTGCCCGACAAGCCTGGCGCCTGGTTGATGACCACCGCCCAGCGCCGCGCGCTGGACTGGCTGCGCCACCGCCAGATGGCCGCCAGCCATGAGGCTGCGCTGGCCGAAGACCTGATCGCCATGCAGGCCGACCGCCACCCCGACCATGCCGACACCCTGGACGCCCGCCGCGAGGCCCAGGCGGTGGGCAGCGACGAGCTGCTGCGCCTGCTCTTCACCGCCTGTCACCCGGTGCTGCCACCGGCGCAACGGGTGGCGCTGACGCTGAAGGTGCTGGCCGGCCTGTCCACCGCCGAGATCGCGCGCGCCTTTCTGGTCAGCGAGCCCACGTTGGCCCAGCGCCTGGTGCGCGCCAAGCGCGCACTGGCCGAGGCTGGCGTGCCCTGTGAACTGCCGCGCGGTGAGGCCCTGGCGGCACGCCTGGGCTCGGTGCTGGAGGTGGTCTACCTGATCTTCAACGAAGGCTACACCGCCACCGCCGGAGACGACTGGATGCGCCCGGCGCTGTGCGACGAAGCGCTGCGCCTGGGCCGCATGCTGGTGCAGCTGGCGCCCACCGAGTCCGAGGCCTGGGGCCTGCTGGCGCTGATGAGCCTGCAGGCCTCGCGCACGGCAGCACGCACCGAACCCGATGGCCGACCGATCCTGCTGGCCGACCAGGACCGGCGCCGCTGGGACCGGCTGCTGATCCGCCATGGACTGGACGCCCTGGCGCGTGCCGACGCCCTGGCCCGGGGGGCGCCGGGCAGCTACCAACTGCAGGCCGCATTGGCCGCCTGCCACGCCCGTGCGGTGCGCGTCGAGGACACCGACTGGGGGCGCATCAGCGCCCTGTATGCGCAGCTGATGCAGGTGGCGCCCTCGCCGGTCGTGGCGCTCAATTGGGCCGTGGCCGTGGGCATGCATGAGGGGCCGGCCGCCGGCCTGGTGCGGGTCGAGGGCCTGCAGGCCGAGCCCGCGCTGGCCGCCTATCCCTGGCTGCCCGCGGTACGGGCCGACCTGCTGGCGCGGCTGGGCCGCCACGCCGAGGCGCAAGCCGCCTTCGAAAGCGCTGCGGCCGCCAGCCACAATCGGCGTGAGCGTGACAGCCTGCTGGCCCGCGCTGCCGCATCGGCAGCGGCAGCAGTCGATGGGCCACATCCCGCATGAGCCTGCCCGAACTTCCCAGTACCACCACCGCACGCTTGACCGTGCGGTCCGTGACCGATACCGACCTGCCTGCGCTGATGGCCGTCAACGGCGATGACGAGACCACACGGTTCCTGCCCTACGCTGCCTGGCGCGACCTCGATGATGCCCAGGCCTGGCTGGCGCGCATGCGTGCACTGGAAGCCGCTGGCGCCACGCGCCAGCTGGTGATGGCCCGCCGCCAGGATGACCAGGCGATCGGCACCGTGCTGCTGTTCAAGCACGACGCGGCCAGCGCCCGCCTGGACCTGGGCTATGTGCTGGGCCGTGCCCACTGGCGTCAAGGCCTGGCGCGCGAGGCGCTGATGGCGGTCATCGAGCAGGTCTTCGGGCCGATGGGTCAGCGCCGCATCGAGGCGGAGGTGAATCCCGACAACACTGCGTCCAACGCGCTGCTGCAACGACTGGGGTTCACGCTGGAGGGGCGGTTGCGCCAGCGCTACACCGGCAAGGAGCAGATCTACGACATCCACCTCTGGGGTCTTCTGGCCAGCGATCTGCGGCCACCCAGCGGCCCATGAAAAAGGCCCGCGCGGGGCGGGCCTTCAGGGCGGGAACCGGGACGCGTCAGGCGACGGTCTTGGCGGTCTCCACGTACTCGTCGATCTGGTTGAAGTTCATGTACTTGTAGATCTGGTCGGCCTTGGCGGTGATCACGCCAGTGGCGGCCAGGTACTCCTCCTTGGTCGGCAGCTTGCCCAGCTTGGAGGCCACCGCAGCCAGCTCGGCCGAGCCCAGGAACACGTTGGTGTTCTTGCCCAGGCGGTTCGGGAAGTTGCGGGTGGAGGTGGAGATCACCGTGGCGCCTTCGCGCACCTGCGCCTGGTTGCCCATGCACAGCGAGCAGCCGGGCATCTCGGTGCGGGCACCGGCGCTGCCGAAGGCGGCGTAGTGGCCTTCCTTCATCAGCTCGGCCGCGTCCATCTTGGTCGGCGGGGCGACCCACAGCTTGACCGGGATGTCGCGCGCGCCGCCCAGCACGGTGGCGGCTGCACGGAAGTGGCCGATGTTGGTCATGCACGAGCCGATGAAGGCCTCGTCGATCTTGGTGCCGGCCACGTCGGACAGGAACTTGGCGTCGTCCGGGTCGTTCGGGCAGCAGACGATGGGCTCGGTGATCTCGGCCAGGTCGATCTCGATGACGGCCGCGTACTCGGCGTTGGCATCGGCCTCCAGCAGTTGCGGCTTGGCCAGCCAGGCCTCGACCTTTTCAATGCGGCGGGCCAGCGTCTTGGCGTCGGCGTAACCGTCGGCGATCATGTTCTTCATCAGCACGACGTTCGACTTCAGGTACTCGATCACCGGGGCTTCGTTGAGCTTGATCGTGCAGCCGGCGGCCGAGCGCTCGGCCGAGGCGTCGCTCAGCTCGAAGGCCTGCTCCACCTTCAGGTCGGGCAGACCTTCGATCTCAAGGATGCGGCCCGAGAAGATGTTCTTCTTGCCGGCCTTGGCCACGGTCAGCAGACCGGCCTTGATGGCGTACAGCGGGATCGCATGCACCAGGTCACGCAGCGTGACGCCAGGCTGCATCTGGCCCTTGAAGCGCACCAGCACCGACTCGGGCATGTCCAGCGGCATCACGCCGGTGGCGGCGCCGAAGGCCACCAGGCCGGAGCCAGCCGGGAAGGAGATGCCGATCGGGAAGCGGGTGTGGCTGTCGCCGCCGGTGCCCACGGTGTCGGGCAGCAGCAGGCGGTTGAGCCAGCTGTGGATCACGCCGTCGCCCGGGCGCAGCGCGACGCCGCCGCGGCTGCTGATGAAGGGCGGCAGCTCGCGGTGCATCTTGGCGTCCACCGGCTTCGGGTAGGCGGCGGTGTGGCAGAAGGACTGCATCACCATGTCGGCCGAGAAGCCCAGGCAGGCCAGGTCCTTCAGCTCGTCGCGGGTCATCGGGCCGGTGGTGTCCTGGCTGCCCACGGTGGTCATCTTGGGCTCGCAGTAGGTGCCCGGGCGCACGCCTTGGCCCTCGGGCAGGCCGACCGCGCGGCCCACCATCTTCTGCGCCAGCGTGAAGCCGGCGTTCGAGGCGGCGGGGGCCTGCGGCAGGCGGAACACGGTGGAGGCCGGCAGGCCCAGGAACTCGCGGGCCTTGGCGGTCAGGCTGCGGCCGATGATCAGGTTGATGCGGCCGCCGGCACGCACCTCGTCGAACAGCACGTCGGACTTGAGCTTGAACTCGGCAACGGTGGCACCGTCCTTGACGATCTTGCCGTCATAGGGGAGCACGTCGATGACGTCGCCCATCTCCAGCTTGGAGACGTCCACCTCGATCGGCAGGGAACCCGAGTCTTCCTGCGTGTTGAAGAAGATGGGGGCGATCTTGCCGCCCAGCGTGACGCCGCCGAAGCGCTTGTTCGGCACGAAGGGGATGTCCTGGCCGGTGGCCCAGATCACCGAGTTGGTGGCCGACTTGCGGCTCGAGCCGGTGCCCACCACGTCGCCGACGTAGGCGACCAGGTGGCCCTTCTTCTTGAGGTCCTCGATGAACTGCATCGGGCCGCGCTTGCCATCCTCCTCGGGCTTGAAGGCCGCGTCGGGGCGCGTGTTCTTCAGCATCGCCAGGTAGTGCATCGGGATGTCCGGGCGGCTCCAGGCGTCCGGGGCGGGCGAGAGATCATCGGTGTTGGTCTCGCCAGGCACCTTGAAGACGGTGACGGTGATCTTCTTCTCGACCTCGGGACGGCTGGTGAACCACTCGGCATCGGCCCAGCTCTTCACCACTTCCTGGGCCTTGGCGTTGCCGGCCTTGGCCTTGGCGGCCACGTCGTTGAAGTAGTCGAACATCAGCAGGGTCTTCTTCAGGCCCTCGGCGGCGACGCCGGCGACCTCGGCGTCGTCCAGCAGTTCGATCAGCGGGTGCACGTTGTAGCCACCCACCATGGTGCCCAGCAGCTCGGTGGCCTTGGCCTTGGAGATCAAGCCGACCGTCAGGTCACCATGCGCCACGGCGGCCAGGAAGCTGGCCTTGACCTTGGCGGCGTCGTCCACGCCCGGGGGCACGCGGTGGGTCAGCAGGTCCAGCAGGAAGGCCTCTTCGCCGGCGGGCGGGCTCTTGATCAACTCGATCAGCTCGGACACCTGCTTGGCGTCGAGGGCCAGCGGGGGGATGCCGAGCGCGGCGCGTTCGGCGGCATGTTGGCGGTAGGCTTGCAGCATGGCGGGGCTCCTGATGGGGGCGGTCGTCGGTGGTTCTGCGGCGCAACCCAGGTCCGGGGACTTCGGGTAACTACGGTATTTTATATCTTATATAAGACTTGCCAAGCGCCAATGCGCCTGTAGCCGTGATTCTGGGCCCGGAAACAGCCACGCCGGGCGAAATTCGACCCGGCGTGCAGGGTATGTGCGGCCTGTCAGCCCATGCTCAGGCCATGGGCGGGCCGAAAGACATGGGGCTCAGCGCTGCGGCGGCGGATCGGCCAGCAGCAGGCCCGGTGTGGCGCCACCGCCCTGCGCCTGCTGGGCTTCGTAGGCGCGCTTGGCTTCCAGCTGCTTCTCGTGCTGGCATTCGTCGACCAGGCGCTGGCCGATCTTGGTGTCCATCAGCATCGACTTGTGGGCGATCTGCAGCATCAGGGTCTGGCCCTTGACGTCTTCCAGGCGCAGCGCGCCAGTGCTGGAGAGAACCGGCTTCATCGTCCAGGTGCGCTTGCCGAAGCTGACGTCGATGTAGCCGTCGTACTTGGGGTTCATGGCCACCGTGACGGTCTGCTTGAACTCGCAGGCGTAGTCGCCAAACATGGTCATGGCCGCGGCGGCGTTCTGCTCGCCGGTGGACGGCGGCAGCGGGGCCTCGACCGGCGGCGCGGGCTTCTTCTTGGCCGCGACGGCCTTGGCCGCCGGCTTTTTCGGGGCGACCGCCGACTGGGCCAGGGCGGCGCCGGACATCAGGGTGGCCAGGCTGGCCAGGGAGGCGAGGACGAAGTGCTTCATGGAGCAGGGGACAGCGATGAGGATGACCGATTGTCCGCCCTGGGCAGCATCCGTGGTGTCGGGACGTATCCGCACGTCTGGGGCTGATCAGGCCTTGGCAAAGAAGCGACGCGCGGCCTCTTCGGGCAGGCCGGCGCCGGTGCGCTGTGCCCGCTGCAGCACCTGCCAGAAGTAACGGAAGCTCGCACGATCATGCAACTGCTCACGTCCGGCGTGGCGGTGGCGGATCGGTGCCCAGTCCGCGTCCTGGGCCGCGACGATGATCTCCAGTGCCTGCTCGACCTCGTCGGTCGCCGGTGCGAAGGCCGCAACGATGGGCCGGATCTGGTCGGGGTGGATGCTCCACATGCGGGTGTAGCCCAGTTGCTGTGCCGCCCGCCGGGCGGCGGCGGCGAGGCTGTCCAGGTCCTTGAACTCGGTGACCACGCAGTGCGAGGGCACCTTGCCGGCGCCATGGCAGGCGGCGGCGATCGCCAGCTTGGCACGCAGCACCAACGGGTGGTCGAACTGCCCCTGGACGCCCATGGCCGACTGCGGGATGGCGCCACGGTGGGCCGACACGAAATCCATCAGACCGAAGGACAGGCTCTCGATGCGCGGATGGGCCGCCAGCGCCACCACGTCGCGCAGCGCGCCGTGGGTCTCGACCAGCGCATGCAGGGGCAGCTCGCGGGTGATGCCGGCGCGTGCCAGCGTGTCGTCCACCGCCCGCGCGCCGGCCTGCAGGTCGGCCAGGTGGCGCGGCTTGGGGATCATCAAATAGGCCAGCCGCGCGCCGGCGCGCGGCAGCAGGGCGTCGAGCATGGGCTGGAAGGCCGGATGGTCCACCGGCACCACCCGGGCGCCGACGCGACCGTGCAGGTTCAGCGGCGAGTCGACCAGCTCGGCGATCAGATGGGCATGCTCCACCTCGCCGCCCACCGGCGCGCCGTCCTCCCCATCGAGCGTGACGTCGAACACCGGCCCCAGCTCAGCCTGCAGCTGCAGGCTCTTGCGCATCCGGGCTTCAACCCCGCAGTAGTGGTCGCAGACGGGGATCTCGGGGACGGCATCGCCTTCCTCGAACAGGACCTCGGCAGGGTGACGCGGCGGGCTCATCGGCAATCTGGGTGGGGCAAAGAAAAAGCCGGCGGCCTGGTGGGCACGCCGGCTGTCGAGCTTACCGCGTCACGGCGCGGTCAGCGGCGAGGCCTCACAGCAGGTGCTTGACGCCGTCCTTCTCGCCCTCGAGCTCGGCCAGGGTCTTGTTGATGCACTCCTGAGAGAACGCATCGATGGGCAGGCCCTCGACGATCTTGTACTCGCCGCCTTCGCAGGTGACGGGGTAGCCGAACATGGTTTCGGCCGGGATGCCGTACTCGCCCTTGGACGGGATGCCCATGGTGACCCACTGGCCATTGGTGCCCAGGGCCCAGTCGCGCATGTGGTCGATGGCGGCGTTGGCGGCCGAGGCGGCCGACGACAGGCCACGGGCGGCGATGATGGCGGCGCCACGCTTGCCCACCGTCGGCAGGAAGGTGTTGGCGTTCCAGTCGTGGTCGTTGATGGTGTCCTTGACGCTCTGGCCGTTCACGGTGGCGAAGCGGTAGTCGGCGTACATGGTGGGCGAGTGGTTGCCCCAGACGCACAGCTTCTGGATGTCGCCGACGGCGCAGCCGATCTTGGCGGCGATCTGCGAGGCAGCACGGTTGTGGTCCAGGCGCAGCATGGCGGTGAAGTTCTTGGCCGGCAGATCCGGGGCCGACTTCATCGCGATGTAGGCGTTGGTGTTGGCCGGGTTGCCGACCACCAGCACCTTGACGTTGCGCGAGGCCACCGCGTTCAGAGCCTTGCCCTGGGCGGTGAAGATCTGGGCGTTGGCGGCCAGCAGATCGGCACGCTCCATGCCCGGGCCACGCGGACGGGCGCCGACCAGCAGCGCGTAGTCGGTGTCCTTGAAGGCGGTCATCGGGTCGCTGTGGGCCTCGATGCCGGCCAGCAGCGGGAAGGCGCAGTCTTCCAGTTCCATGATCACGCCCTTGAGCGCGTTCTGGGCCTTCTCGTCGGGGATCTCCAGCAGTTGCAGGATGACGGGCTGGTCCTTGCCCAGCATCTCGCCAGAGGCGATGCGGAACAGCAGGGCGTAGCCGATCTGGCCAGCGGCGCCGGTGACGGCCACGCGAACGGGTTTCTTGCTCATGAGGGGGCTCCGGAAAAAGAGGAGGGAGGTTGCGTTAACCGGCTGACGCGGGGCTGTCGGCCCGGGCGCCGAGACCCGGATCAGCAGGCGCCGGCGGGTGGGCGCAGGCCGCGCGTGGAGCCGCTGAGTCTAGGGGGGAACCCGAAGAACGTCAAGATTCATATGTCTTATATAAGACATCAGTTGGTTTTTCATGGACGCCTGGGGGCGCCTGTGCTGCAATCGCCGCCCTATGTCCGCGCAACAGCCTGCCGATCCACCCGACGCCGAGGTCCTGCCGGTGGTTGACGGGCCCGCCTTCAGCCCGCTGTACCAGCAGATCAAGGCGCTGCTGGTGCGCAGCCTGCAGGACGGCGAGTGGAAGCCGGGCGAATCCATCCCCAGCGAGACCGATCTGGCGCAGCGCTACAAGGTCAGTCAGGGCACGGTGCGCAAGGCCATCGACGAACTGGCGGCCGAGAACCTGCTGGTGCGCCGCCAGGGCAAGGGCACCTTCGTCGCCACCCACGCCGAAGAGAACATCCAGTACCGTTTCCTGCGGCTGACGCCGGACGATGGACCGTCCACCGGCATGGCCCGGCGTTTCCTGGACTGCCGCCGCATGCGCGCGCCGGCCGAGGTGGCCAAGGCGCTGGCACTGAAGGCCGGTGACAGTGCGGTGCTGGTGCGGCGCACCCTCAGCCGCGACGGTCGTCCGGTGGTGCTCGATGAGATCTGGCTGCCCGCCGGCCCGTTCAAGGGCCTGAGCGCCGAGCGGCTGTCGCAGTACGCCGGCCCGATGTACGGCCTGTTCGAGACCGAGTTCGGCGTGCGCATGATCCGTGCGGAAGAGAAGATTCGCGCCGTGGCCGCCGACTCGGCCACGGCGGAGCTGCTGGAGGTGCCCGTCGGCTCGCCGCTGCTCAGCGTCGAGCGGCTGGCGCACACCTATGGTGACCGGCCGGTGGAGTTGCGGCGCGGTCTGTACAACACTGCGGCGCACTTCTACCGCAACGAGCTCAACTGATGCACGCACCCCCCTGACGAGCCCGCAATCGCGACGCTGGCAAGCCCACTGAAAGCTTGTTGCAGTGCAATAGAATCCTAGGGTTTCACCGTGGTGACATGGTGAACCGGCAGATCCCTCCAGACTCCGATCCTTCCCAGAGCGACCACAACAAGGACACCCCTCATGGCCGACACGCTCAAGCAACGCCCGGAGTTCCGCAACATCCACGTCACGGAACTGAAGAACTACCGGCTCCCGCCGGCCGGCATCGTCTCCATCCTGCACCGAATCAGCGGCATGGTCATGTTCCTGCTGCTGCCCCTGGTGATCTGGCTGTTCGACACCAGCGTCACCTCGGAAGTGAGCTTCGACAGCTTCCGCAGCGCCTTCGAGGCCGGCCTCGGACCCGTCCCCGGTGTGCTGGTCAAGCTGGTCGTGCTGGGCCTGATCTGGGCCTATCTGCACCACTTCACCGCTGGCGTGCGCCACCTGTGGATGGACGCCACCCACAGCGTCACCAAGGAGCAGGGCCGCAGCTCGGCCGTTGCCACGCTGGCCATCAGCCTGCTGCTGACCGCCGCGCTGGGCGCCAAGCTCTTCGGCCTGTACTGAGCCTCACACGACAAGGACAACACGATGGCAATCGAACACGGTTCCAAGCGGCTGGTCGTCGGCGCCAGCTATGGCCTGCGCGACTGGCTGGCCCAGCGCATCACCGCGGTGCTGATGGCGCTCTTCACAGTGGTCCTGCTGGTGCAGGTGCTGATGCCCGGTGAGATCGGCTACGACAAGTGGGCCGGCATCTTCGCCGCCCAGTGGATGAAGTTCCTGACCTTCTCGGTCATCGTCGCCCTGACCTGGCATGCCTGGGTGGGCGTGCGCGACATCTGGATGGACTACGTCAAGCCGGTGGGCATCCGCCTGGCGCTGCACGTGTTCAGCCTCGTCTGGCTGGTCGGCTGCGCCGGCTGGGCCATCCAGGTGCTGTGGCGCCTGTGATCCTCGCCACCCCAGATTGAGAAGAGACTCACCATGACTCAAGTTTCCAAGCGCAAGTTCGACGTCGTCATCGTCGGCGCCGGTGGCTCCGGGATGCGCGCATCGCTGCAGCTGTCGCTGGCCGGCCTCAACGTGGCCGTGCTGTCCAAGGTCTTCCCCACCCGCTCGCACACCGTGGCGGCGCAGGGCGGCATCGGTGCCTCGCTGGGCAACATGTCGGAAGACAACTGGCACTACCACTTCTTCGACACCGTCAAGGGCTCCGACTGGCTCGGCGACCAGGACGCGATCGAGTTCATGTGCCGTGAAGCGCCCAAGGTCGTCTACGAGCTTGAGCACTTCGGCATGCCCTTCGACCGCAACCCCGACGGCTCGATCTACCAGCGCCCCTTCGGCGGCCACACCGCCAACTACGGCGAGAAGCCGGTGCAGCGCGCCTGCGCCGCCGCCGACCGCACCGGCCACGCGCTGCTGCACACGCTGTACCAGCAGAACGTCAAGGCGCGCACCAACTTCTTCGTCGAGTGGATGGCCCTCGACCTGATCCGCGACGCCGACGGCGACGTGGTCGGTGTGACCGCGCTGGAGATGGAAACCGGCGACATCCACATCCTTGAAGCCAAGACCGTGCTGCTGGCCACCGGTGGTGCCGGCCGCATCTTCGCCGCCTCCACCAACGCCTTCATCAACACCGGTGACGGCCTGGGCATGGCGGCGCGGGCCGGCCTGCCGCTGCAGGACATGGAGTTCTGGCAGTTCCACCCGACCGGTGTGGCCGGCGCCGGCGTGCTGCTGACCGAAGGCTGCCGCGGCGAAGGCGCGATCCTGCGCAACGCCAACGGCGAGCGCTTCATGGAGCGCTACGCACCGACGCTGAAGGACTTGGCGCCGCGCGACTTCGTCTCGCGCTCGATGGACCAGGAAATCAAGGAAGGTCGCGGCTGCGGTCCCAACAAGGACTACGTGCTGCTCGACATGACCCACCTGGGCGCCGAGACCATCCTCAAGCGCCTGCCCTCGGTCTACGAGATCGGCCACAACTTTGCCAACGTCGACATCACCAAGGAGCCGATCCCCGTGGTGCCGACCATCCACTACCAGATGGGTGGCATCCCGACCAACGTCAACGGCCAGGTCGTGATCCCGAAGAACGGCGATCCGCGCTCGGTGGTGAACGGCCTGTATGCGGTGGGTGAATGCTCCTGCGTGTCGGTGCACGGCGCCAACCGCCTGGGCACCAACTCGCTGCTCGATCTGGTGGTCTTCGGCCGCGCCGCCGGCAACCACATCGTCGCCAGCGCGCTCAAGCAGAAGAGCCACAAGCCGCTGCCGGCCGATGCGGCCGACGCCACGCTGGCCCGCCTGGCCCGCCTGGACAGCGCCAAGAACGGCGAATACGCCCAGGATGTGGCCAACGACATCCGCTCGACCATGCAGAAGCACGCTGGCGTGTTCCGCACTCAGAAGTCGATGGACGAAGGCGTGAAGGCCATCGCCGCGGTCGCCGAGCGTGTCAAGGCCATCGGCCTGAAGGACAACTCCAAGGTCTTCAACACGGCTCGCATCGAGGCGCTGGAAGTCGACAACCTGATCGAGGCCGCCAAGGCCACGATGATTTCGGCTGCAGCGCGACCGGAGAGCCGTGGCGCCCATGCGCATGACGATTTCCCCAACCGCGACGACGCCAACTGGATGAAGCACACGCTGTGGTACGCCGAAGGCAACCGCCTGGACTACAAGCCGGTGAACCTGCAGCCGCTGACCGTCGAATCCGTGCCGCCCAAGGCCCGCACCTTCTGATCGCCACGAGAGGACAAGCACATCATGGCTGACAAGCGCACCTTTCAGATCTACCGCTACGACCCGGACAAGGATGCCAAGCCGTACATGCAGACCATCGAGATCGAACTCGAGGGTAACGAACGCATGCTGCTGGACGCCCTGGTCAAGCTCAAGGCCGTCGATCCGACGCTGAGTTTCCGCCGCTCCTGCCGCGAAGGTGTCTGCGGCTCGGACGCGATGAACATCAACGGCAAGAACGGCCTGGCCTGCCTGACCAATATGCGCACGCTGCCGCAGACCGTGGTGCTGCGCCCGCTGCCGGGCCTGCCGGTCATCCGCGACCTGATCGTGGACATGACGCAGTTCTTCAAGCAGTACCACTCGATCAAGCCCTACCTGGTCAACGACACGCTGCCGCCCGAGAAGGAGCGCCTGCAGTCGCCCGAGCAGCGCGAGGAGCTCGACGGCCTGTACGAGTGCATTCTGTGCGCCAGTTGCTCCACCAGTTGCCCGAGCTTCTGGTGGAACCCGGACAAGTTCGTCGGCCCGGCCGGTCTGCTGCAGGCCTACCGCTTCATTGCCGACAGCCGCGACCAGGACACCAGCGCCCGCCTCGACAACCTCGAGGACCCGTATCGCCTGTTCCGCTGCCACACCATCATGAACTGCGTCGATGTCTGCCCCAAGGGCCTGAACCCGACCAAGGCGATCGGCAAGATCAAGGAGCTGATGGTCCGTCGCGCCGTCTGACGGCACACGCACCACGGTCAATTTCGAGCAAGCCTGGGCATGGACACTGCATCGCTGACGCCCACCGACATCAGCCGCCTGAAGTGGCGTTGCCGGCGCGGTCTGCTCGAGAACGACCTGTTCGTGGAGCGCTTCTTCCGCCGCTACGAGAGCACGCTCACGCTGCGGCAGGTGGAAGGCCTTCAGACCCTGATGGATCTGGCCGATAACGACCTGCTCGACCTCCTGCTGTCGCGCAAGGAGCCGGTGGGTGATCTGGATCGACCCGAAGTACAGGATGTTCTGGCACAGCTGCGCCAGCCCGGTTGAAGCACGATTTGTTTGAAAGGACCCGACGATGACCCCGTCCGACGTGAAAGCCACCCTGTCGTTCTCCGACGGCAGCCCCAGCATGGATCTGCCGATCTACAAGGGCACCGTTGGCCCCGACGTGATCGACATCCGCAAGCTCTATGGCCAGACCGGCAAGTTCACCTATGACCCGGGCTTCCTGAGCACCGCGTCGTGCAACTCGACCATCACCTACATCGACGGCGACAAGGGCGAGCTGCTGTACCGCGGCTACCCGATCGAGCAACTCGCAGTGAACTGCGACTACCTCGACACCTGTTACCTGCTGCTCTACGGAGAACTGCCCAACACCGAACAGCGCGGCACCTTCCATTCGCGTGTGATCAACCACACGATGGTCAACGAGCAGATGCAGTTCTTCCTGCGCGGCTTCCGCCGGGATGCGCATCCGATGGCCGTGCTGACTGGTCTGGTGGGCGCCCTGTCGGCCTTCTACCACGACAGCACCGACATCAATAACCCCGAGCACCGCGAGATCGCGGCGATCCGCCTGATCGCCAAGATGCCCACGCTGGTGGCCATGGCCTACAAGTACACCGTCGGCCAGCCGTACATCTACCCGAAGAACGACCTGTCCTACGCCGGCAACTTCATGCGCATGATGTTTGCCACGCCCTGCGAGGAGTACAAGGTCAACCCGGTCATCGAGCGCGCGCTGGACCGCATCTTCATCCTGCACGCCGACCACGAGCAGAACGCCTCGACCTCGACCGTTCGCCTGTGCGGTTCGTCGGGCACCAACCCGTTTGCCGCGATCGCGGCCGGCGTGGCCTGCCTGTGGGGCCCGTCGCACGGCGGCGCCAACGAAGCCTGCCTGAACATGCTCGAAGACATCCAGAAGATGGGTGGCGTGGCCAAGGTCGGCGAGTTCATGAATCAGGTGAAGGACAAGAACTCCGGCGTCAAGCTGATGGGCTTCGGTCACCGCGTCTACAAGAACTACGACCCGCGTGCCAAGCTGATGCGCGAGACCTGCCACGAAGTCCTGGGCGAGCTCGGTCTGCACAACGACCCGCTGTTCAAGCTGGCCATGGAGCTGGAGAAGATCGCCCTGGAGGACGACTACTTCGTCGCCCGCAAGCTCTACCCGAACGTCGACTTCTACTCGGGCATCGTGCAGCGCGCGATCGGCATCCCGGTCTCGCTGTTCACCGCCATCTTCGCGCTGGCCCGCACCGTGGGCTGGATCGCCCAGCTCAACGAGATGATCGCCGACCCCGAGTACAAGATCGGCCGTCCGCGCCAGTTGTTCGTCGGCGCCGCCTCACGAGACGTCAAGCCGCTGGCCGAGCGCTGATCGTGCCGTGACCGCGCCGGATCCGTCCGGCGCGCGACCCAGCCGCCCCTCAGGGCGGCTTTTTTTCGTCCAGGCGGGACGGCCGGGAGCGGACGTGCGATCCGTCACGCACTGGGCCGCGTTTTGGCCTTGATTCGGCTTGCTTTTCGGCCGACACGACGGGCGCCCGTGGCGGCACGATGGGGGTATCTCATTACTGGGGACACCTTGTGCCGTTCACGCCTGTCGCCCGCAACGCCGACCAATGGGTCGGGCTGGCGCTGACCGATGCCGAGTTCGCCCTGGCCGAAGTGCGCCAGGAGGCGGGCCGGCGTCCGCGTGTGCTGCGTGTCCTCCACGGCGCCCGGCCGCAGGGCTGGAGCCAGTGGCAGACCCTGCGGCGCCGGGCTGAGCTGGGCGCGGTGCCCATCGTGCTGGTGCTGCCCATCTCGGGCTACCGGCTGCTGGGTGTCGATGCCCCGGCGGTGCCACGCCAGGACTGGCCCGACGCCCTGCGCTGGCAGGTCAAGGATGCGGTCGACTTTCCGGTGGACGATGCGGCCATCGACGTGCTGGCGGTACCGCCCGCCAACCAGGATGCGCCCGTGCGCAGCGCCTGGGTGGTGGTGGCGCCCTCAGCGACGCTGCGGCCGCTGACCGAGGACTGCCACACGGCGCGCCTGCCGCTGGAGGCCGTGGACATCACTGAGACCGCCTTGCGCAATCTGTGCGCCCTGAGCGGCGATACCGAGCGCGCCAGGGCGCTGCTGTGGCAGGGCAGTCAGCAGGCCATCCTGGTGGTGACGTGGCGGGGCGAACTGCTGCTGGCCCGCCGCATCGACATCGCCGCGGAACACCTGGATCAGCCGGACGCCGGGCAACGTCACATGGCGCTGGAGCGCATGGCGCTGGAATTGCAGCGCACGCTGGATGTGTGCGAACGCCAGTTCAGCCACGCGCATGTCGCGGGCCTGACGGTCCTGCCGGGCGCTGCGGCACAGGCCTTGTGCGATGAGCTGGGGCAGGTGCTCTACATCCCGGTGACACCGATGTCCCTGCAGGAGCATCTGGACCTGAGCGCAGCGCCTGAGCTGAGCGACCCGCGCCTGCTCACCCCTCACCTGGTGGCTCTGGGCGCAGCCTTGCGTCAGGCGGTGGAGGTGCCGGCATGAGCGCGCCGGGCCGCTCCCAAGCGCGAATCCCGGAGTGCGCAGCACGGAGGCTTGTCCGGTGAGCCGCCAGCAGCTCAATCTCTACCAGGGTGCGTTCCGGCCGCAGCGCCTGGGCGTCGGGCTGAGCACGGCACTGTGGGTCTGGGCCGCCACCGTGCTGTCGCTGCTGCTGGCCAGCGGTGCGCTGGCCTGGATCGATCGCCAGCGGCCGGCCAGCCAGGACGACGCGCAACGGGCCACCCAGGCGGCGCAGATCCAGGCGCTCAAGGCCGAGCTGGAGCAGCGCCGCCGCACCGTCGATGCCGAACTCTCGCGGGTGCGTGCGGTGGAGCAGGCCATCGCCAGGGTGCAGTCCAGCCTGCGCGGTCCGGCCGAGACCGCCTCGGCGCCGGCTTACTCCGCCTACTTCGAGGCCCTGGCCAACCAGGCCCACGGTGCCCTGTGGATCACCGGCTTCAGCGTGTCGCCGGACGGCCAGCATCTGGAATTGCGCGGCCGGGCGTTGGACGCGTCGGCCGTGCCCGACTACCTGGCTCGCCTGAATGCCGAGCCGGTGTTTCGTGGACGCCAGTTTGCCCAGCTGAGCCTGAACACGGTGAGCGGCGATGGCGCTGTCGAGACCGGCCCGCTGCTGACCGAGTTCATCCTGCGCAGCGGCCTGCCCGGGCTCGATGGCAAGGAGGTGCGATGACTCCCACCGGCAAGCCCCTGCCGTCCGCTTCGCTGCGCGTCGAGACCCTGCGTCAGGTGTGGCTCCAGGCCTGGGACCGCTGGCCCGAGCTGGTGCGCCGTTTCGAGGCCCGCCCGCCGCGCGAACGCTGGGCCTTGATCGCCTGTGGCGTGGCCCTGTTGTGGGCCTTGGCCGACACCCTGTTTCTTGGGCGTCAGTTGCAGCATTGGCAACGACGCACGGCCGAGACCCGCAGCCAGGCCGTGCAGCGCCAGGCGGCCGAGGCCGAAGCCGATGCGCTGGCGCGTGAGATCCGTCAACTGGCGGAAAGCCAGCAACAACAGATCGATGCCGCACGTCAGCGCGCGGCCGCGGTGCAGCAGAGCCTGCTGGGTGGGCCGAACGGCCTGGTCAGTGCGCAGCAGATGCTGCCCTTGCTGCAGCAACTGCTGCGCCAGCAGGCCTGTGGCGGTGGTGCACCCTGCGCTGGGCGTCTGCGGGTGCGCAGCGTCAAGTCCCTGTCGGCGGCGGCACTGGCCGGCTCGCCGACCGACGCTGGCGCCTCAGGCGAACTGCCCGGCCTGTGGAAGCAGGGCGTGGAGGTCGTGCTGGAGGGCAGCTTCGTCGATCTGGCCACCTATGTGCAGGGCCTGGAGAAGCTGCCGCAGCGCCTGCTGCCTGGCGGCATGAGCTTTGTCGTCGAGCGCCATCCGCGCGCCGCTCTGACCCTGCGTCTGTACACGCTGAGCCTGGACAAGAACTGGATGGAGATCTGACATGACCCATCGACGCACGGTCCCGCACACCACCACGCTCGTCCTCGCCCTGGGGCTGATGCCGGGTCTGGCCAGCTCAGGTCTGACCGACCCCACGCGTCCGCTGGCGGGCCTGTCACCGGCCGATACGGTGAGCGCCAGCGCCCCCCGCGGTGCCGCCCCTGTGGCCGTGCCGGCACCACCGCCAGCCGAGCCCCAGCTGCAGTCGCTGCAACTGCCGCGCGACGGCCAGGCCAGCGCGCTGGTCGATGGCCAGTTGCTGCGCGTCGGCCAGCGCTGGAACGCCTTCGAGATCCTGGCCATCGATGCCCAGGGCGTGCTGGCCAAGGGCCCGGGCGGCCCGCAGCGCTGGACCCTGGTGGGCGTGCAGTACCTGGACCCGAAGGCGCGGGCACGGCCGACGCCCGTGCTGCCGCCCCAGCCGGTCGCCCTGGCGCCCAGTGCCGTCAGCGCCGCCCCCGAATCGACAACGCCTGTGCCCTTGCACACCGCCGAGTGGCAGTTCACGCCGCGCTCCGCGCCGACGGCCGTGGTGCCCCTGCCCCCGGTCACGCGGCTGAGCTGGGCTGATCTGGTGGCGC
>JAFLDI010000220.1 GCA_017302485.1 Burkholderiales bacterium
TGCTCAATGAGTTCCTTGGGAATCGACGGCAACGCCGCCATGCCGGCTGCCGCCGGCTTCTTCTTGCTTGGCATACATGCTCCTGTTCGTCATGCTATGCCTCGCACACAAAATTACTGACAGGCTCGTCGTGACCTCAGGCCGGTTCACAGATGACGCTGTCAGCTTTGCTTCTGGTCGCAATGTCGCGTTGATTGATGGGCCAAAGCTGCGCGGTCTCCTTCAACAAGCAAAGACGAGCGGGTGCAGTTCAGCCCCCGTACACCCAGAGGACCAACCATCGGCTCAGGCGATGCTGGAGCCAGCCGGATCGCCCGAATGCCCGGTGTGTTCAAAACCCATGTTGCGCAGGATCGCCAAGCGCGGTGCCAATACCGGAGGTGAGTTCTGGGGCTGCACCGGCTACCCAGCATGTCGTGGCACACGACCCATCCGCTGACCACCGTTCGCCATGGCACTGCCGGACGGCCTCTATGACCAACTGCTGACAGAGAGCCTGGCGCGGTCGCTCGCCGCACTGGCCCCCGGAAGCGCAGAAGTCCTATCGCTCAAGGACGGTGCATCCAACTTACTGGTTGACGTCCTCGTGCGCCAGCTTGGCACCATCCTGGACGACCTGGCCGGTGACGACAGCGAGGCACCCAGGCGTCAGCTCGAACTTGTCAACGAGCTCCTGGTGATGCTGCGCCATCGGCTTGTGACAGCAAACGGCGCGAATACGCCGGCGGGATCCGCTGAGGTTATCGATCTGGTGGCGGACCCGTTGCGCGTCCTTCGCGCGGTGCAACGAGACCGACAGTTCCGAGTGCCACCCGAGATCGGTCTCTCCGCACCATGGCTCTTCACGGCTGGCAAGGGTTCGCCGTCTTTGCTGCAGGAGATTCGTCGCGAACTGGCTTCTGCTGATCAGGTCGACATCCTGGTCAGCTTCATCACAGTGTCCGGCGTGCGCAAGTTGCAGGACGTGCTGCAGCAGATCACGGCCGTGGGGGCGCAACGCCAGAGTACGACTCGACTGCGAATCCTCACGACGACCTACACCGGAGCCACCGAGGCGCGTGCGCTTGATGAACTGGCGCACCTGCCCGGCTGTGAGGTGCGCGTTTCCCTCGATGGTCGACGTACTCGCCTGCACGCCAAGGCGTGGCTGTTCCAGCGCAAGACAGGATTTGGTTCGGCCTACGTGGGCAGCGCGAATCTTTCAGGCGCGGCGCTGACTGGCGGACTGGAATGGACTGTCAAGCTCACTCAGCGTGCGCAGGAGGCACTGTACGCTCGGGCAATCGCCCACTTTGAAACACTCTGGGCCGACAGCGAATTCCAGCGCTATGACCCAGACAACGTCGAGCACCGGCAAGCCCTCGCAAGTGCACTGGGTCGTGAGTCCTTCGGCGGTGAGCCGACAGGAGCGATCAGCTTTTTCGATCTTCAGCCCAAGACCTATCAACAGGACATGCTCGAGCAGTTGGCTGGCGAGCGTGCTCACGGCCGGCATCGCAACCTGATGGTGGCCGCCACTGGCACAGGTAAAACAGTGGTTGCGGCTTTCGACTATCGGAACACGTGCAGTTCCGAAGGAGGCCGACCGCGCCTGCTATTCGTGGCGCATCGTGAGGAGATCCTTCGCCAGGCGCTGCGTACCTATCGTGAAGTGCTGCGCGACCCTGAGTTCGGTGGATTGCTGACAGGGGGCCATCAGCCCGAGCGCTGTGACCACCTTTTCGCGACCATCGATAGCGTGACGAGCCGCAATCTGCTCGCGACTGTGGGGGCTGACTACTGGCATACGGTGGTGGTCGACGAATGCCACCGCCTCGCCGCTGATCGATTCGAAGCGTTCGTAACATCTGTTCGCCCGCGACATCTCCTGGGCCTGACTGCCACCCCAGAGCGCAGCGACGGCAGGCCGATCACGCCTTTCTTTGATTCCAGGCCTGACGGCAGCCCGGCCATCGAGTTGCGTCTGTGGCATGCGCTCGATCTGCAGCTCCTCGCCCCATTCGAGTACTACGCCTGCGACGATGCCACCGACTTCTCGAACGTGCCGTGGAACAAGCCGGGCGAGCGTGAGGCCATCGATAACTTGGTCACGGGCAACGACGTGCGAGCCAGGCTTGTGGTCAACGAGTGGCGGCGCCTGGCATCCGACGTGGCACGCTCGCGCGCCATCGTGTTCTGTGTATCCGTTGCACATGCCAAGTTCATGACGGACTGGCTCAACCGGGCCGGATTCCCGGCTGCCTGCGTAGTGGGTTCGACAGATCCGGAGGAGCGACGCCAAGCGCCGCAGCGCCTGGCCAGTGGCGAGCTTTGTGCGCTGGTGACCGTCGATCTGTACAACGAGGGTGTCGACTTGCCCATGGTCGACACCCTCTTGCTGCTTCGCCCCACCCAGAGCCCGGTGCTGTTCCAGCAGCAGATCGGCCGCGGACTGCGCTTAGCGCCGGGGAAGGAGAGCTGCCTGGTACTCGACTTTGTCGGCCAACACCGCACCGAGTTCCGCTTCGACCGATTGCTGTCGGGCTTGACGGGCCTGTCGAGGCGCGAACTGATTGACGGTGTCGAGAATGGTTTTGGAAGCTTGCCGCCCGGATGCCATATCCACCTGCAACGCCAGACGCGGGACCAGGTGCTGAGGGGGCTGCGTGCGCTGACAGCACAGAACTGGCGTCGCCTGACGACGGAACTGCAAACCTATGCCTCGTTGCGCGGCCGTGCTGACTTGCGCCTGGCGGATTTTCTGCATGACCAGGCGCTCGATCTCGAAGACGTCTATCGCGCGGGCACGGGCCAAGGCCGTAGCGGCTGGACGGCTTTGAAGCGCGATGCAGGCCTGATCGTCGCGGAGCCGGGACCCGAAGAGGACTACTTCAGCCGCCGCTTCGGGGACCTGCTGCACTTGGACGATCCACGACGGCTCGATCTGATGGCCGCGGTCGGCGCCTGGCAAGCCCAACCGCCCCAGCTCGATGTGAGGAACGCGCTGGGGGTTCAGATGCTGGCCTACCAGATCGACGGTCGGCATGAGCAGGCCGCCGGACCCGATGTGTTCATCGAGCGTATTCAGCGCCATCCGGCCATCGCCGCTGAGATGGTTGAACTGTCGTCCCTGCTTCAGGCGCGCACGACACTCGGTGCTAAGCCCATCCCGGGGCTGGAGGACGCGCCGTTGTGTCTGCACGCCAGCTACGGTGTGCGCGAGGTGCTCACGGCCGTAGGCTGGCTGACCGCGACGCGGCGCGCGCCGTTCCAAGCAGGTGTTCTCCCGCTGGCCAGTCGAAAAGCCGAGCTACTGTTCGTGACCCTCGACAAGAGCTCGGGATATCACGATCGCATCGCTTACCACGACTATGCGATCAGCGCCGAACGCTTTCATTGGCAGACGCAGAACAACGCGGGGCCGGACACGCCCGGTGGGAGGCGCTATCTGGAAAGCTCGTCGAACGGCTGGCAGTTCCAGCTCTTCGTACGGTCGCGCAAAGGCGATGCCTACCGTGCCTGCGGACCAGTGGTGCTGGAAGCCGCGGAAGGCGACCGGCCGATGAGCATTGTGTGGAAGCTCGAAACGCCGTTACCCATGCGATTATTCCGCGAGTTCAGCGTGTTGCGCGGGGTGTAGCGGCAGAGGCCCGACGCACTGCCGCCTTGACCCAGTCTTTCAACATTGTCGATCCCGCGTCATCGACGCCTCGCTGTCCAGACACCCCCTTCACGCTACAGGCCCTCAACCTCCGCCTCCGGCCACAACGCCGGAAAGTAGAACCGCAGCGCATGCAGTGGCACCCCAAAACGCACCCTGCCACGCGCCGAGTCCGAGGTCAGCAGCTCGCGGCTGAGCAACGCGCCCAGCACCGATTGGGCGGTGCGCTCACCCAGGCCGCCCATCAAGTCCTTGAATGCGCCACGCTCCATCTCGGCGCCGGTCTGCAGCAGGTAGTGCAGCGGAATGGCGGCTTCCATGCGCACGCCGGTCTTCATGTGCTCCTCGAAGGCCAGGCAGGCCTTGATGCGGTCGAGCATGGTGGCCATTTGCAGGCGCTCGGCCATGAAGCGGGCCTGGTCGATGCAGATGTCCAGCACGAAGTCGATCCAGGCGACCAGGGCTGATTCGCTGAGGTTGCCGCGGCCGTCCAGGTCGCCGCGGCGGGGCTCGTCGGCCGCTTGCAGCAACTGGTAGTAGCGCTGGTGCTGGCGTGCAAAGCCGCGCAGTGGTGACCACAGGCCGCCGGTGTAGCCCAGCGCGTGCAGCGCCAGGTGGGTGTGCAGCCGGGCCATGCGGCCGTTGCCGTCCAGGAAGGGGTGCACCCAGGCCAGCCGATGGTGGGAGGCGGCTATGGCGACGAGGGTCAATTCACCGCGCCGGGCGCTGGCGTACACCTGTGCCCAATGAGCCAGGAAGGCGGGCACGGCAGCGTGGGCGGGCGCAACGTGCAGGCCCACCTCCACGTCGCGGGTGCGCCATTCGCCAGGACTGAACGGCAGCCCGTCGTCGCTCACGCGGTCAGCCTGCGGCAGAGGCTGAAAGAGGGCGCGATGGATGTATTGCAGCGCGTCCGGTGTCCACAGCGCGGGGAAGTCCTGCGGGGTGGCATAGGTGGCCTGCAATTGCGCTTCGGCCTGCATGTGGGCGATGGCCAGGCGCTGCCGGCGCGCCAGGTCACGGTCGGCCGAGAAGTCCTGGCGCAGGGCCTGGTCGATCTCGGCGGGGCGGGTGTGCTGACCCTCGATGCGGTTGGTGTAGTACGAGTTCATGGCCCGCAGCAGTTGCTGCAGAGCCAACGGTATGGGGGGGCGGCCCGCGGTGGCTGCGGCCTTAACCAGTTGGGACGCCTTGTCCAGCAATGGCTCCAGCGCTGCAGCCGAGGGCAGCAGCGGGGTGAACTGGTGGGGCTGGTTGTAGAGGGCCACGGCGGACTCAGTGTGCGGTCTAATTTTGCCGATCCTACATCACCAATAAGTGTTTGTCATTAAATGATATTTATAACTTTCTTCCGATCAAATTGCCGATCTCATTTCCAGTAATGATGCGACTGTTCATGCCAGGCGTGGACGGTGGTCCGGGCGCGTCTTCACGCCCGCAACAGAAACCCCACCGCCGCATTCACCGCCACCCTCTGCGCCTCATTGCACTCCGCCACGCTGGTTCGCGCACTGTCCGGATACACCTCGGTGGTGGTCACGAACCGCGCCCCCGTCATCCCCCCGCACAAGCCCAGCGCCCGCTTGGCATAGGCGATCACACCCGGCCGCAGCATCGGGGAGCCGATGAGCCGGCCGCTGTTGTCGGGCTCGGCGATGTGGGTGACCTGGCGCACGGCCTGGATCACCGCTTCCTGGAAGTCCAGCTCGGGCCGGTCGGTGTCGGCCACGAGGTAGAAGCCGTCGGGGATGGGGTGGAGGTCGGGTGGCTTGCCGTCGCGGGCGGCCTTGGCGGGTTCGAACTCGCTGTTGTCGGTGTCGGTGGTTTCGTGCAGGTCGATGTGCAGGTCCACGCGCGGGGCGTGGCGGGCCACGCAGGCCAGGGCCCAGGCGGCTTCGGGGACGGGGCTGTCGGGGCGGAAGTTGCGGTTGGGGTCCAGCGCGGCGGGGTTCCAGCGGTTGATCGTCTCGTAGCCCCAGGGGCTGATACAGGGCAGCAGCAGGATGTTGACCTGCTCGGCGTGGCGCGCAAAGTCCTTTGCCAGCCAGCGCAGTGCGCCTTGCACGCCGCTGGTCTCGTAGCCGTGCACGCCGCCGGTGACCAGCACGGTGGGGCGGTCGTCGCGCCAGGCTTTGCTGCGCACGGCGCGCAGCGGGTAGCGCGGCAGGCCCAGTGCGCTGTGGTCCAGCGTGCCGCAGTCCAGCAACTCGGCCTCAGGCGGCAGGTGGGCCTGCAGCGGGGCCAGCACCTCTTGGGCGTAGCTGCGGCGCAGCGGCTGGCGCGCCAGCCAGGCGGCGCGCTCGGCGGG
>JAFLDI010000221.1 GCA_017302485.1 Burkholderiales bacterium
GCACCAAGCTGACCATCCTGCAAAGCCTGGCGAAGAACGTCGACGGCCTGATCGTCGGCGGCGGCATCGCCAACACCTTCATGCTGGCCGCGGGTCTGAAGATCGGCAAGAGCCTGGCCGAGCCCGACCTGCTGGGCGAAGCGACGGCAGTGATCGCCGCGATGAAGGCGCGCGGCGCCGAGGTGCCGATTCCTGAGGACGTGGTCACCGCCAAGGCCTTTGCTGCCGACGCCCCGGCCACGGTGAAGGCGGCCACCGAGGTGGCCGATGACGACCTGATCCTCGACATCGGCCCGAAGACCGCAGCCAGGCTGGCGGCGCAGCTCAAGGCGGCCGGCACCATCGTCTGGAACGGCCCGGTGGGGGTGTTCGAGTTCGAGGCCTTCTCGCACGGCACCGAGGCCATCGCGCGGGCGATCGCCGAGTCGGACGCCTTCAGCATCGCCGGTGGCGGCGACACGCTGGCGGCCATCGCCAAGTACGGCATCGAGCAGGACGTGGGCTACATCTCCACCGGCGGCGGCGCCTTCCTGGAGGTGCTGGAGGGCAAGACCCTGCCGGCCTTTGAGATCCTGTCCCGACGCGCCGCGGGCTGATCCGCGGCCCGCACCAGGCAAGGCGGCCCTCTGGCCGCCTTTTTCATTCCCCCTCGGCAGCCATGCGTGCAACTTGAGGGCGTTCGCTGGGCGGTTCCCCCGGTTCACATCCGTCTTGCGCGGTCTCAAGTTCGACCGCACTCTCGCCGAAGTCCCACACAAGGCCGCGGCCAACGGGCAGCGGCGTGCGATTCGAGGATGTGAGATGACCGAGACCATCGATGTCAGCCAACTGCGCGTGGGGATGTTCGTTCACCTGGACGTGGGCTGGATGTCGCATCCCTTTCCGCTGTCGAGCTTCAAGATCGCCTCGGCCGAACAGATCCAGACCATCCAGGGCCTGGGCCTGAAGCAACTGCGCTGGAGTCCTGAGCGCAGCGATCCGGCGCCGGTGAACATCGAGGTCGACACCCAGGCAGCGCCTGCCGACGAGCCCCCCGCCGCAGATCCGGCCGATGCCGCACGGCGCGAACGTGCGGCACGACTGGAGGCGCAACTGGAAGCCATGCGCCAGTGCGAGCGGCAGTTCAGCGAAGCATGCCGCGACCTGCGCCGCATCAACGACAGTGTGACGGGCGAACCCGAGCAGGCCCGCGAGGCCACCCGGCAGCTGAGCCAGGCGCTGATGGACAAGATGCTGGTCGACGGCGAGCTGTGCGTGCGTGTGCTGGGCGACCAGACCGGCGATCGCCTGTCGGCGCATGTGATGAACGTGACGGTGATCTCGATGCTGCTGGGCAAGGCCCTGGGCTTCGATGCCGAGGCGATGATGTTCCTGGGCACTGGCGCGCTGCTGCACGATGTGGGCAAGCTCGGCCTGCCCGATCGGCTGCGCCTGGGCCACGACAACTTCAGCGCCTCCGAGCAGCAGCACTACCGCGAGCACGTCGCGCTGGGGGTGGCTCAGGGTCGGCGCATGGGCCTGTCGCCGCAGGTCCTGCTGGTGATCGCGCAGCATCATGAACTGGCAGACGCTTCGGGCTATCCCAGTGGCGTGGGCCTGGACAAGATGAGCGCGGCGGCGCGCGTGGTGTCGATGGTCAACCACTACGACAACCTGTGCAATGCGGCAGCCGTGGCCAGCTCGCTGACGCCCCATGAGGCCCTGTCGCGCATGTTTGCCCACGCCCGCGGCAAGTTCGACGCGGTGATGCTCAACGCCTTCATCCGCCTGATGGGCATCTACCCGCCGGGCTCGCTGGTGCAGTTGTCGGACGATCGCCTGGCGATGGTGATGTCGGTCAACTCGGCGCGCCCGCTCAAGCCGCGTGTGCTGGTCATGGACCCCGGCGTGCCCAGCGAGCAGGCGCTGCATCTGGACCTGGAGCGGGTGCCCGACCTGGGGATCCGCCGCAGCCTGCGCAGCGATCAGTTGCCGGGTCGCGCGCTCGACTACCTGGCGCCGCGCAAGCGCGTGGCCTATTTCTTCGACGTCGAGTCCTCGTCGCTGGAGCAGGCATGACGCACCGCATGCCCCGGGCGAGGAGCGTGCCGTGAGCGGGCGCGACGCCGGTCTGTCCTGGTGGGCCGGCCAGGCCCAGGGACAGGCCAGCCTGCTGGCCGCGCTGGACGCGCCGGCCTGGCTGGTCGAGGCAGACCAACTGACGGTGCTGCAGGCCAATGCCGCAGCGGGCCGGTTCCTGGATCGCCCGACGCAGGACCTGGTGGGACAGGATGCTCAGTCCCTGCTGCCCAGTCTGGAGGACCTGGCCTTCTGGGGCGAGGTCCGGGCCGGGCAGGCGGGGGCGTTGGACTCGGAGCTGGATCTGCCGCGCCCCGGCGGCGGCGAGGCACGCATGCGCCGGCGCATCAGCCGGCTGCCCGACACCGAGCCCGCCGTCTGGCTGGTGCAACTCCAGGACCTCAGCAGCGAGCATGCCGCGCAGCGCGAGCGCGAGCATGCTCTGGCCGAGCTGCGAGCCACGCTGGAGGCCACCGCCGACGGCATCCTGGTCACCGATCTGGGGGGCGGCATCCGTGCCTTCAATCGCCGTTTCGCCCATCTGTGGTCCTTGCCTGCGCAGGCGCTGGAGCAGCGCGACGACGAGCGGGTCCACGCCTGGATGGCCTTGCAGACCACCCAGCCCCAGGCCTGGCGCGATCGCCTGGCGTCGCTGCGCGAGCACTGCCTGACCAGCGCCACCGACACGGTGCGCCTGGTCGATGGCAGTCTGCTGGAGTGCCATACGCAGCCGCAGTGGAGCCAGGGTCGGCCGATCGGACGGGTGTTCTCGTTTCGTGAGCTCAACCGCCTGCGGCCCGGCGCACCGCGGCGCGACGAGGACCATGCCCCTGACGCTGGCAGCCGCCTGCCGCACCGCAGCAGCTTCGTGGCCCGTGTCGACGACGCCCTGGCTCAGGCGCGCGGCAGCGGCGCCAGCCTGGTGGTGATCTGTGTGGACGTCGATGCCCAACTGCTGTGGGGGGCGCCCGACGCAGCGCTGCCCAGCGAGGATCGCTGGACAGCCGTGGTGAAGCTGCTGCGCGCTGGCCTGCCGTCACCGGCGATGCTGGCGCGCCTGGGCGCGACCCGATGTGGTGTGCTGCTCGAAAACGCCAGCGAGGCCAAGGCCGAGGCGGTGGCGCGTCGTTGGCAGGCTTTGGCTGCTGCCGACTCCGCAGGCGCGATGGCTGCGCCCGTGGTGGGGGTGGCCGCCTATCCGCAGGCGGGTGCATCGGCCGACGAACTGCTGGGCCACGCCGAGAAGGCCCTGGCCCGCGCCCATGCGCTGGGCGAGTCCTGCCGGACCCACCACAGCAGCGGCGAGTCGCGCACCCAGCGCCAGCAGCGGCTGGAGTCGGCGCTGCGCGACGGGCTGGCCAGGCCGCAGTTCCGGCTGCAGTACCAGCCGCGCGTCGACATCCACAGTGGCCAGCCCTGCGGCCTGGAGGCGCTGGTGCGCTGGAAGGACCCGTTGGCCCAGCGTGAGCTGCTGCCGGCGCAGTTCCTGCCCCTGGCGGTGCGGGCCGGCTTGTCGGCCACGCTGGACGAGTGGGTGCTGTCGCAGGCCATTCAGCAGTCGGCCCGCTGGCGGACGGCCGGCCTGATGCTGCCGGTGTCGGTCAACCTGAGCGCGGCCTCGCTGCTGCGACCCGGTCTGGCGCGACGGATCGAGGCCTTGCTGGCCCATGGCAGCGTGCCGCCAGAGGCGCTGGCGCTGGAGCTGGGCGAAGACGCGCTGACGGCCGACCCCGAGGCCACGGCGATCACCGTGCGTGCGCTGCGCGCGCTCGGGCTGGGCGTGGTGCTCGATGGCTTTGGCCGTGGCGAAAGCTCGGCCACCTTGCTGCAACGGCTGCCGCTGTGCGCCGTCAAGCTTGACCGCAGTGTGCTGCACGACGCGACCCGGCATGCGCAGGGAGCCGCCTGGCTGCGTGGCACGGCTGCGCTGGTGCGCGCGCTGGGCCTGGAATGCCAGGCGGTGGGCGTGGAGTCCGAGGCCCAGCGTCAGGCCTTGGCACAGGCGGGTGGGCAGTCGTGGCAGGGCTTCCTGCACGGTGCCGCACTGGATGCGCAGCGGGTGCCGGGCTGGTGCGCCCGGGTGGCCGCAGCAGCGGCCTGAGCTCCGGCAGGCACAATGCACGCCGAAGGCCCGGGGCGGGGCCGGGGAGCATCGGTGATCTACAAGTTCAAGAGCAAGGCAGCGGGCGACGTGATCATGCTCGGCCCCAATGGCGACCGGGTGCTGGACCTGATCGGCAAGCCACGCGGCGGCCCGGGCATTCTGGAGCCCCAGGACATGCCGGCTGCGGTGGCGGCCCTGCAGGCGGCGATCGAAGCCGACGACGCGGCCCGTGCCGCGCCGGTCGATGAGCAGGATCCTGCGTCCCGTCCCGAGGCCATCTCGCTGCGCCAGCGCGCCTGGCCGCTGGTCGAGATGATCCGCCGCGCCCAGGCGGCCGACGAGCCCATCGTCTGGGGCGCCTGATGCCCTATCCCGAGCCGACCCGGGTGATCGCGGTGCGCCATGGCGAAACCGCCTGGAACGTCGACACCCGGCTGCAGGGCCAGCTCGACGTGCCGCTCAACGAACGCGGCCGCGAGCAGGCACGCCGTGCGGCGCAGGCGCTGCGCCACGACCCGCCGGACGTGGTCTACGCCAGTGACCTGTCGCGTGCGCTCGCCACGGCCCAGGCCACCGGCGAGTTGCTGGGCCGACCGGTGGTCACCGACACGGGTCTGCGCGAGCGCCACTTCGGCATCTGGCAGGGCCACACCTATGCCGAGGTGGCCGAGCGCTGGCCCGACCAGAGCGAGCGCTGGCGCCGCCGCGAGGCCGGCTTCGGCCCTGAGCAGGGCGAGACCCTGCAGGGCTTCTTCGACCGCGTGGTGGCCTGCGCCACCCGCCTGGCCGGCACCCATCCCGGGCAGACGGTGCTGATGGTCGCGCATGGTGGCGTGCTGGACTGCCTGTACCGCGCGGCGTCGCGCATCGCGCTGGACGCACCGCGCACCTGGGAGCTGCCCAACACCGGCATCAACCGCTTGCTCTACACCGGCGACGGCTTCACGCTGGTGGGTTGGGCCGATGTGCACCATCTGGACGACGACGCCCGCGATGAGTCCAGTGACCGGGTCGGCCACGCGGCCTGAGGCGCGATGCAGGCGGCGCAGGTGATCGTGCTGGCCGTGCCGGTGTTCCTGGCGCTGATCGGCCTGGAGTGGTGGTGGGGCCGGCGGCGCGGCTTCGACACCTACCGCCTCAACGACGCGCTGGCCAGCCTGTCGCTGGGCGTGATCAACCAGGTCGTGCCGCTGCTGCTGGGCTTTGGCATCTACGCCTGGGTCTGGCAGCACGCGGCGTTGTGGCACCTGCCGGCGCAGGCCTGGTGGGTCTGGCTGCTGGCGCTGGTGGGGTTGGACTTCTGCTACTACTGGCTGCACCGGGCCGGCCATCGGGTGGCGATCCTGTGGGCCGCGCATGCGGTGCACCACCAGAGCGAGGAATACAACCTCAGCACCGCCTTGCGCCAGACCGGCAGCGGCTGGCTGCTGGGCTGGGTCTTCTACCTGCCTTTGGCCGTGCTGGGCGTGCCGCCGCTGGTCTTCGGCACGGTGGGCTTGATCGATCTGCTCTACCAGTTCTGGGTGCACACGCGGCAGATCGGCCGCCTGGGCTGGTTCGACCGCTGGTTCTGCTCGCCCAGCAACCACCGCGTGCACCATGCGGTGAATGACCGCTACCTGGACCACAACTACGGCGGCATCCTGATGGTCTGGGACCGGCTGTTCGGCACCTTCATCGACGAGGACGACGCCGAACCCATCGTCTACGGCACGCGCGCGCCGCTGGCCAGCTGGGACCCGCTGCAGGCCAACCTGGTCGTCTACCGCGACCGCTGGGCCCTG
>JAFLDI010000222.1 GCA_017302485.1 Burkholderiales bacterium
GACAAGGACATCGAGGGCGAGGCCATCCCCATGCCCGGCCTGGACATCGGTTACCTGCCGCAGGAGCCGCAGCTCAACCCCGAGCACACCGTGCGCCAGGAGGTCGAGCTGGCGTTGGGCGAGGTCAACCGGGCGCGCGAGCGGCTGGAGGAGATCTACGCCGCCTACGCCGAGCCCGACGCCGACTTCGACGCCCTGAGCGAGGAGCAGGGCAAGCTGGAAGCGGTGATCGCCGCCGCCGGCACCGACAGCGAGCACCAGTTGGAGATCGCCGCCGACGCGCTGCGCCTGCCGCCCTGGGACGCCGTCATCGGCCAGCTCTCGGGCGGCGAAAAGCGCCGCGTGGCCCTGTGCAAGCTGCTGCTGTCGAAACCCGACATGCTGCTGCTGGACGAGCCGACCAACCACCTGGACGCCGAAAGCGTGGAGTGGCTGGAGATCTTCCTCAAGCGCTTTTCCGGCACCGTGGTCGCGATCACGCACGACCGCTACTTCCTGGACAACGCCGCTGAGTGGATTCTGGAGCTGGACCGCGGCCAGGGCATCCCGTGGAAGGGCAACTACTCCAACTGGCTGGAGCAGAAGGAAGCGCGCCTGGAGCAGGAGAAGAAGAGCGAGGACGCGCGCATGAAAGCCATGAAGAAAGAGCTGGAGTGGGCGCGCCAGAACCCCAAGGGCCGCCAGGCCAAGAGCAAGGCACGCCTGGCGCGCTTTGAAGAGCTGAGCGACTACGAATACCAGAAACGCAACGAGACGCAGGAAATCTTCATCCCGGTGGCCGAGCGCCTGGGCACCGAAGTGATCGAGTTCAAGGGCGTCAGCAAGAGCTTCGGCGAGCGCCTGCTGATCGACAACCTCAGCTTCAAGGTGCCGGCCGGCGCCATCGTCGGCATCATCGGCCCCAACGGCGCCGGCAAGTCGACGCTGTTCCGCATGATCCAGGGCGTCGAGCAGCCCGACTCAGGCGAGGTCAGCATCGGCAAGACCGCCAAGCTGGCTTTCGTCGACCAGAGCCGCGAAGGCCTGGCGGCCGACAAGACGGTGTGGGAGGACGTCTCGGGCGGCCTGGACAACATCGTGGTCGGCAAGTTCGTCATGCCCAGCCGGGCCTACATCGGCCGCTTCAACTTCAAGGGCAATGACCAGCAGAAGCTGGTGGGCAGCCTCTCGGGCGGTGAGCGCGGTCGCCTGCACCTGGCCAAGACCCTGGCACAGGGCGGCAACGTGCTGATGCTGGACGAACCGTCGAACGACCTGGACGTCGAAACCCTGCGCGCGCTGGAAGAGGCGCTGCTGGAGTTCGCCGGCTCGGCGATGATCATTTCGCACGATCGCTGGTTCCTCGACCGCATCTGCACCCACATCCTGGCCTGCGAAGGCGACTCGCAGTGGTTCTTCTACGACGGCAACTACCACGAGTACGAAGAGGACAAGAAGAAGCGCCTGGGCGAGGAGGGCGCGCGCCCGCACCGTCTGCGCTACAAGGCCCTCAAGTGATGCCGGCGCGGGTTCCGCGGGCAAGAAGAAAGCCGCCCTCGGGCGGCTTTCGCGTTGATGGGCGGTATCAGTTGGGCAGGATCACGCGGTCGATCACGTGGATCACGCCGTTGCTCGCCAGCACATCGGTGGCGCTGATGCCGGCCGTGCGCCCCCGCTCGTCGGTGATGCGCAGGTCGCTGCCCACGGTGAAGGGGCTGCCCTCGAGGGTGGAGATGGCGGTGCCCACCGGCACCTGAGCCTTGAGCACCAGGCCGGGCACGACGTGGTAGGTCAGCACCTGGGTCAGCAAGGTGGTGTTGGCCAGCAGTGCGGCCTTGTCGATGCCGAGTTCGGTCAGCAGCGCGGCGAAGGCGGCATCGGTGGGCGCGAACACTGTGAAGGGTCCGCTGGCCTGCAGCGCACCGACCAGGCCGGCGGCCTGCAGTGCCTCGACCAGGACAGTGAACTCCGCCGGGCTTGCCGTGCTGGAGGCCACTGCCGTGGCCGCCACATCGCGGTTGGCAGGCAGCAGCACGCGGTCGACGACATGGGCCACACCGTTGCTGAGCTTCAGATCGGCGTTGACCACCCGGCTGATGCGGTTGCGGCCATCGGTGAACGCCACCCCGCCATCGGCCGATTCGGCCTTGAAGTAGCCGCCACCCAGCGGCTCGACCGGGCGACCCAGCGGCAACTGCGCAGCCGTCACGCTGCCGTCGACCAGGTGGTAGCTCAGCACGGCGGTCAGCAGCGCCTTGTCGGCCAGCAAGGTGGCCTTGTCGACGCCCAGTTCGTTCAGCAGGCTGGCGAATGCCGCGTCGGTGGGGGCCAGCAGTGTGCGCGGGGCCGAGCCGCTGAGCGCCGATTCCAGCCCGGCAGCCGAAACGGCTTCGCCCAGGATGCCCAGACGAGCATCCGCCTTGGCCAAGGTCAGCAGGTTCGGTGTGTCGTCGCTGCCGCCACAGGCGGTGAGGCCCGCCAGCAGGGCCAGCGAGGCAGACAGGGCAGCGCGTCGGTTCCAGATCGTCATCGGATGCTCCTCAAGTTAGACCGATCGGTTGATGGGTGACCGGCTGGTTTCATCATGACTGAACGGTAATTCTTGATACGACTGAGTAGTCTTTCCTGTGACCGTGTAGTCACCGATCGACCCTTCAGCCGCGCTGCCCCTAGAATCCGCCGATGCCCAAGCTGTCGTTCAAAGCCCAGGTGCTCCAGGCGCGCGAGCAGGCCATCCTCGATGCTGTCGTGCGGCTGCTGGCCGAGAAAGGCTTCGAGCTGATGACCCTGGACGAGGTGGCCGCGGAGGTGGGCATCGCCAAGGCCAGCCTGTACAAGCACTTCGACTCCAAGGAGTCGCTGGCGGCGGCGGCCATGGTCCAGTTGCTGGAGGTCTGTCTGGCTGAGCTGGACCGGCTGGCCTCCTTGCCCGGGCTGTCGGCCATTGAACGTCTGCACGGCGTGGTGCGATGGGCCCTGAACACCCAGCTGGCGGGTCAGATGCCCACCCTGCCGGCCCAGAACTCGGCGCTGCGGGGTGCCTTGCTCGCGGACACGGGCTACCTGTCCCGGCTGGACGATGTCAGCGAGCGGCTGGGAGCCTGGATTGTTGACGCCCAGGCGGCGGGTCAGATCGATGCGCGACTGCCCATCGAACTGGTGCTGTTCACGCTGTTTGCGCGGGCCTGCGACCCAGTGCTGGGGGTGATGCGCGCCACTGGCCGCTACCCCGACCAGACCCTGGTCGACTGGCTTCTGCACACCTGTTTCCATGGCCTGGCGGCCACCGCCGTCGCGCTTCCCACCGCGCAGCCATGAGCTGCCGGTTCCGTCACCTGCCCTGAACATCATTCATGAGCCTGTTCCCGCATTCCCCGCTCTCCTCCACAGCCTGCCTGACGGTCCTGGCACTTCTGGGCGGTTGCGCGGGCCTGCCGGCCACCCCGGCCGGCGCAGCCCCCGAGACCACCAAGGCGGCTGCCGTCAAGCCGGACGCAGGCCGGGCCACTCCTGCGTCCAGCCCGTCGCCCTCCGCGCCGGCAGCCTTTGCCACCGTCACCAAGGACGCCAAGCGCATCGACGGTCTGCTGCCCTTGTGGCAGAAGGAAGAGAAGGTCTGGATCGAGTTGCGGCCCGAAGACCTGGGCAGACCGTTCTTCCTGTCGCCCAAGATCGCCAAAGGGCTGGGCGAGAACGGCCTGTTCGGCGGTCTGATGGTGGGTCGCTGGATGCCCTGGGGCCGTTCGCAGGTGGTCGAGTTCCGCCGCGTGGCCAACCAGATCCAGATGGTGGCGCGCAATGACCAGTACACCGCAGCCGACGGCACGCCCGAAGCCGTCGCGGTCAAGGCGGCCTTCTCGGACAGCCTGCTGGGCAGCACCACGGTGGCGAGCCAGCCGCATCCGGACAGCAAGGCCATCCTGATCGATGCCAACGCCTTGTTCGTCACTGACCTGCTCGGCATGGGCATGACGCTGCAACGCCAGTACCGCCAGTCGTATGCGTTCGACAAGACCCATTCATCGCTGGTCGAGTTGCGGGGCAATGCGGACGAAACCATGATCCGCGTGCAGGCGCATTACCACAGCCCGACCCTGGCCCAGCCGCAACCGGGCGCAGCGCCGACCCAGCCCCAGCCCACCTTGCCGTCCACGCTGCCTGATGCCCGCAGCCTGTTCCTGACGTTCCATTACTCGCTGGTTCGTCTGCCTGCCGAGCCGATGAAGGCCCGCCGCGCCGACCCGCGCGTGGGCTACTTCACCACCTCGGTCGATGACTTCGGCAACGACCAGCGTCTGCAGCCGCGCCAACGCTTCATCAATCGCTGGCGACTGGAGAAGAAGGACCCGGCCGCGACGCTGTCGGAGCCCGTCAAACCGATCACCTTCTGGCTTGACCGCAACATCCCGCTGAAGTACCGCGATGCCATCGCCCGCGGCGTGCTGGGCTGGAACCCGGCCTTCGAGCGGATCGGCTTCAGGAACGCCCTGGTGGTCAAGCAGCAGGGACCGGATGACAGCTTCGACACGCTGGACGTGGGCGCGGCGTCGATCCGCTGGATGACCAACGCACGGCCGCAGTTTGGTGCCATCGGACCCAGCCAGGTGGATCCGCGCACCGGCGAGATCCTGGATGCCGACATCGGCTTCGAAAGCCTGTCGAGCCGCAACATCCGGCATGTGCGCGCCAATGTACTGGCCCCGCGCGCCCATGCCGAGTGGAACGAGCTGATGCAGGCGCCCCGGCTGGCTGTCGGCGCTGAGGAGACCTGCCAGCATGGCGACCAGGCCGCCGAGCAACTGGCTTACGCACTGGACGTGCTGGAGGCGCGTGGCGACCTGGACCCCGACAGTCCCGAAGCCGAGGCCTATGTCCAGGCCTACCTCGAGGACACCACCTTGCACGAGGTCGGCCACACCCTGGGCCTGCGTCACAATTTCCGCTCCTCGCGGATCTACACCGACGCCCAGCTCGATGACCCCGAGTTCACCCGTGCCAACGGGCTGGCCGGTTCGGTGATGGAGTATGCGCCGATCAACCTGCCGGCGCCCGGGCAGCGTGGCGGCGTGCCCTTCCAGACGGTGCTCGGGCCTTATGACTACTGGGCCATCGAGTACGGCTACAAGCCGATCGAGCCCGCCCTGGAGGCGGCGGAGCTGATGCGCATCGCCGGTCGCAGCGCCGAGCCGGCGCTGGCCTATGGCACCGACGAGGACAACTCGCTGGGCATCGATCCCGATTCGCTGCAGATGGACCTGGGCGCCGACCCGGTCCAGTTCGCCCGCAAGCGACTGGCCATCGCGCGCGACCTGATCCAGCGCCAGGAAGCCCGGCCGCTCAAGCCCACCGAGGACTACACCGTGCTGCGCCGCTCCATCAGCTACGCGCTGCGTGATGCCGGCCGCGCCGTGGGCTCGCTGCTGCGCCAGATCGGCGGACTGCGCACGCTGCGCGATTTCCCAGGCAGTGGGCGCGATCCACTGCAGCCAGTGCCGGCATCGATCCAGCGCGAGGCGCTGCAACTGGTCTCGCGCCAGGTGCTGTCGGCCGATGGCCTGAGGATCTCGCCGGCGCTGGCCCGCAAACTGTCCACCGACTACCTGGGCCGCCTGGAAGGCGGTGAGCCCGTCCCGACCGACTTTTCCGTCGAGGGCATGGTGCTGGATTTGCAGCGCGCTGCGCTGACCCAACTGATGAGTGACGCCGTGGTGGCACGGGTACTGGACAACGAGGCCAAGGTCGATCGGCCGAGCGAGGCCCTGGCCCTGTCCGAGCTGATCGACTCGATCGGCAAGGCGGTCTGGAGCGATGCGCTGGGTTCCGGCGAGATTCCGGCGGCTCGGCGTGAACTGCAGCGCGACCATGCCGCGCGCCTGGCCGAGCGCCTGCTGCGGCCGAGCCCGGGCAGC
>JAFLDI010000223.1 GCA_017302485.1 Burkholderiales bacterium
ATGATCTCCAGCACCAACGCTGTCTTGCGCTTGGCCGTCCAGCGCTTGATCTCTTCGTCCATCAACGTACTCATGGTGTCGTCCTTTCGACATTAACACCTGAGCAGGTTTTCACTGGGTCGATACATCGGCGCCTGCAGCCTGACGGTGTCGGCTGTGCCGTGCCAGCCGGTGGTCTGCACCTCGTGCCCGATGGCCCAGACGAAGCCGGCGAGTTCGCGGGCCACGGCCACCACGGCCTTGGTCTTCATCACCTTCCTGGCCAGCAGGCGCTTGAACTTGGCGTTCAGGCGCAGCTGGGCCTTCCAGGCGATGTCGGTCACCGCGGCGGGCAGTCCGTCGTGGCGCTGGGCGATGATGGGGCTCACGCGTGGGCCCTCGCGGTAGTGCCAGGCCACCTCCACCAGCATGCGCCGCACGGCGGAGTTGCCTGCCTTGGTGATGCTGCCCTGTCGGCGCTTGGGGCCCGAGCTATGCTCGCCCGGGACCAGGCCCACATAGGCCATGAGTTGACGCGGCGACTCGAAGCGCAGGAAGTCCTGCAGCTCGGCCACCAGCGTCATGGCGGCGATGAGCTGCACGCCGCGCAGGGCCTGCAGGGCCAGCACCACAGGCCGCAGGTGCCAGTCGGGCAAGGCGTCGCGCAAGGCCTGCTCCAGGCGCGCGATGCGGGCCGTGGCCTCGGTGATCATGTGCAGGTACTCCTGGAAGGCGATCTGCTGCGCCGCGTGGGGCAGCTTGATGGCCGCCAGCCAGCGCAGGTGCGCTGCGGTCCACGACGACTTGCCGCTGTAGGGCGTGCCGTTTCTCAGCAGCAGGGCCTTGAGGCGGTGGCGGCCGTTGCGTTGCTCGCGCACGGCGTCCTCCCGGGCGCGCACCAGGTCACGCACGGCTTCGTCCGCCTCACCCGGTACCCGCACCACCGCCAGTTCGCCGGCGCGCGCCATGCGCGCCAGCAGCAGCGCGTCGCGTCGGTCGGTCTTGATGCGCTGGCCCGGTGCGCGCGGGATCGATGACGGGGCCACCACCTCGCAGTGCAGCCCCTGGCGCGTGAGGTGGCGCCAGATGACGAACCCGCAGGGGCCGGCCTCGTAGACGATGTGCAGGGGCTGGCCACGCGAGACAAGACGCCGCAGCGCCTTGTCCAGGCTGGCCAGATCACCCCGCACCGTTCCCACGTGTCGCACATCACCATCGCGCGGCGTGTCAGCCACCGCGATGTCGATGCTGTCCTTGTGAACGTCCAGTCCGACAAACAAAGTGCTAGATTTGTCCATGGCCCGTCTCCTGGCAATTTGGCAACGCCCCGGCAGCCCGTCCGCCGGGTGCATTGGTGTAGCTCTGCAGGCCTTTGGCCCGCAATCTACGTTCGCGCCAGAGACGGGCCGCCCGGTTTCACGAAGCCATCTTGTCTAGGCCTCGCATCCCACCCCAGGAGACACGCCATGCTTCGCAGAAGACAGGTCCTCGCAGTACTCGCCGCGACTTCAGCCGTAGGTAGCGTTGCGGCGGCTCCGCAGGACGAAGCCAAAGCAGCTATGGAGCGCTGGCTCGCACTCGTAGACACCAAAGACTATGCTTTGAGTTGGCAGCGTGCCGGAAGTCCCTTTAGGTCAACCGTCTCGCAAGAGCAGTGGGCAAAGGCGTCGGCTAGCGTCCGTCAATCTCTCGGAGAACCGAAACAACGAACGCTGAAGTCGGCTCAAGCCACGAATTCACTGCCCGGTGCGCCGGACGGTCAGTACGTCGTACTTCAGTTTGACACGTCGTTTACGAATAAGGCTGCGGCGGTAGAAACAGTCACCGCCGTGCTGGAGCCGGACGGTCAATGGCGAGCCATTGGGTACTTCATCAAGTAGTGCACTGCCGAGCAGCGAGGCCTCTCAAGACACTCCTACCAAGTGACTGATTGGCAATGAGTTTTTCAGGCCGCCTGCGCGGCGGGGACGACGGACAGTCCGAGCTTGGCGGCGCGTTGGGTGATCTGGCGGATGACGCGTTCGCGGTAGCGTTCTTCGAAGTAGTCCTGGCCCTGGTCGGTGTGCTCCTCGCCCTTGGTCAGCAGGGTGTAGATCAGGCGGGCGAGTTTGCGAGCTGCGGCGGTGACGGCTTTGGGTTTGTCCATGTGTGAGCACATGCGCCGGAAGTACGCGCCGAGAGCCGACTTGCTGGACCGCACTGCAGCGGCGGCCAGTCGCAGAGCCTGCGCGGCCCGGTTGGCACATCGCTTGGTTTTGCTGGGTCGATGCATGCGAGCGTCGTTCAGCGCCAGACCACGGTGGCCAGGCTTTCGCGCGGCAGGCGCAGTGTGCTGCTGCGGCCGTTCAGACGCAGTGTCAGCAGGCGCTCTTCGGGGGCCGAATTGCAGAGCGCCAGCACCACCGAGCCATCGTCGGCGTTGCGAAACGCCACGCTGTCGATGCCATCGGCGCCTGGCGAACTGCCGATGCGGACGGCGCCAGGCCGCACCCAGCGGCTGACGTGGCCCAGGGCGTAGTACTCAAGATTACGGGTGATGGCGGCGGTGGCCGGGTTGATGCTCACCACGCCGCGGCAATCGGGGCAGCCGCCCAGGTGCGGGCCGCCATTGTCGTCGAGCGCCAGGTTCCACATCAGCACGCCCTTGGCCCAGTGGCGGATGCTGCCGATGACCACATTGCGCATCATCCAGGGCAGGGTCTCGGGCCAGTGCGGTTTCCAGCGGCCGCCAGAGCATTCAGTGAACCAGGTGTCCTTGTCGGGATGGGCGTCGTGCACCACCGACTGGGCGCGCGCGTCACCCGCATAGCAGTGCCAGCCCACGCCGCTCACGTAGCGCCGCGCCAGCGGGTCGGCCAGCATCTCCAGCGGCGCCTGCGGCAGGTCCCAGTTGTGGTCCCATTCGATGAGCTGCACCGGCGGCTGGCGGCCGGCCAGCAGCGGGCCCAGGTGCTGGCCCACCAGCGCTGCCCGGTCCTTGGACTCGATGCGCATGCCGGGGTAGTCGCCGGGCTCGAAGTGGGGTTCGTTCTGCACCGTCAGCGCGAAGATGGGCACGCCTTCGCGGGCCATCTCGTCGACGTAGCGCACCAGGTAGCGCGCAAAGACGGCGTGGCGGTCGCGGCGCAGAGATCCCTGGATCAAGGCGTCGTTGGTCTTCATCCAGCCCGGCGCACTCCACGGCGAGGCCATCACCTGCAACTGCGGGTTGATGGCCAGGGCCTGGCGGGTGATGGGGATCACATCGGCGCGCTGTGGCGCCAGCGAGAAGCCGGCCAAGGTCTCGTCGGTGCGGCCGGGCGGCAGATCGTTGAAGCTGTAGTGGCGGGTGGAGAAGTCCGAGGCGCCGATGGTCAGGCGGGTGAGCGAGAAGCCCAGCGCGGCGCCCTGGCGCCCGAAGAGCTCGCGCAGCAGGGCGTCGCGCCGGGCCGGCGGCAGGCCCATCAGCAACTGGGCCGAGGCGTCAGTGATCGACGCCCCCAGACCGCTCATCACCTGGAAGCGCTGCGTGGGATCAATGTCAATGAGCTGACCGACCGGAGCCTTCGAGCCCGACAGCGGCGGTTGCGGCTGCATCAGTTGCAGACCGTCGCCGCTGGTGACCCAGGCCTGCGGTGCGGCCACGGCAGCCGGGGTCAGGCTCAGTGCGCCGAGCAGGGCACCCAGGGCGGCGACGCGCTTCATGCCATGGCCTTCGGGGTGGGCGCGGCGCCGTGCGCGGCGATGAACTCGGCGTGCCCCGGCATGACATCGACGCAGCGGCCGATCACCTGCTCGACGCTGTCGATGAACTCCTGCACCTCGGCCAGCGGGCGCTGCGCCACCAGCGGGTGATAGGCCCGCGGGCGCATGCGCTGGCCGTACATGACCTGGAACCAGCTGGCCTCGGCGAAGAGCTCGTTGCCCTCGCGCACCACGCGGCCATTGCTGTTGAACAGGGCCATGCGGTGGCGCAGCGACTCGGGCACGTCCATGGTGCGGCAGTGGTTCCAGAAGGGCGAATCGGTGCGCTCGGTGGCGTGGTAGTGCAGGATCAGGAAGTCGCGGATGCGCTCGTACTCGTAGCGGGTCTGCTTGTTGTACTCGGCGATGTCGGCGCCGTCGAAGCCGGCATGCGGGAAGCACTGGATGATGCGGCTGATCGCGGTCTGGATCAGGTGGATGCTGGTGGACTCCAGTGGCTCCAGGAAGCCGCTGGACAGGCCCACCGCCACGCAGTTGCGGTCCCAGAACTTCAGGCGCCGGCCGGTGACGTAGCGGATGGTGCGCGGTTCGGCCATGGGCTCGCCGTCCAGGTGGTTCAGCAGGATGGACTGCGCCTCGTCCTCGCTCATGAAGCGGCTGCAGAACACATGGCCATTGCCGATGCGGTGCTGCAGCGGGATGCGCCACTGCCAGCCCGCGCTGTGGGCGGTGGAGCGGGTGATGGGCAGCAGCGGCTCGACGCTGGTGCAGGGCACGGCGATGGCGCGGTCGCAGGGCAGCCAGTGGCGCCAGTCCTCGTAGCCCACCCCCAGCGTCTGCTCCATCAGCAGCGCGCGGATGCCCGAGCAGTCGATGAAGAAGTCGCCGTCGATGCGCTCACCGCTGGCCAGCTCCACGCCGGTGATGAAACCGTCGCCCGGGCGCTGGTGCACGCGGGTGATGCGGCCTTCGTGGCGGCGCACGCCGCGCGGCTCGGCAAAGCCGCGCAGGAAGCGCGCGTAGAGGCTGGCGTCGAAGTGGAAGGCGTAGGCGATGTCGGCCAGCGGCGAGCCGGCCATGTCGGCGCGCGGACGCATGAAGCGCGCCTTGAGCGGCGCGGCGGTGTTGATCGACACTGCGGCCAGGTCGCCGCCACCGCCTTCAGCCTGGCGGCGCAGCCACCAGTGGTGGAAGGGTGTGCCGTGGTAGTCGTGCCCGATGGTGCCGAAGCCGTGGATGTAGCGGTCGCCCTGCTGGCCCCAGTTGACGAACTCGATGCCCAGCTTGAAGGTGCCCTGGGTGGCGCGGATGAACTCGTCCTCGGCAATGCCCAGGGCCTGGTTGAAGACGCGGATGTGCGGGATCGTGGCCTCGCCCACGCCGATGGTGCCAATCTCGTCGGACTCCACCAGGTGGATCTCGTGCAGCGGGCCCAGCACGGTGGACAGGGCCGCGGCGCTCATCCAGCCAGCGGTGCCACCGCCGACGATGACCACGCGGCGGGCGGGTTGCAGTCGCATCTCGTTCATGCAGCGTCTCTCAGCAACGTTGGCCGGTGGTGGCGTCGAACACCGACGCGCCGGCCGATTGGATCGTGAACCGCAGGCGCTGCTCCAGCGCCGGCAGCACCGGGTCGGACCACAGCGCGGCCAGCAGGCAGCCACCCAGGTCCAGCCAGACCACCGCCTGGCCGCCCAGTGGCTCGACCAGTTGCACGGCAGCCTCGTGCGGCCCGTCGGGGTGCAGGCGGATCTGGTCGGCACGCAGGCCCAGCTGCACAGCCTGGCCGTCGTGCGGCGCGTGGTCCAGCGTGGCCGGGTCGAGCAGCAGCTGCAGGCGCGAGGACACGAACGAGGCCTGCCCCTGCGGCCCTACGCGCAGCGTGCCGACCTCGAAGGCCATGCCTGGCGAGCCAACGAAACTGGCGACGAAGCGGTTGGCCGGGCGGCCGTAGACCTCGGCCGGTGTGCCGATCTGCTGGATCCGGCCCTCGTGCATGACTACCAGACGGGTGGCCAGGGTCATGGCTTCCACCTGGTCGTGGGTGACGTAGACCATGGTCGAGCCCAACTGGCGGTGCAGCAGCTTGAGTTCGCGGCGCAGTTCGGTGCGCAACTGGGCATCGAGGTTTGACAACGGCTCGTCGAACAGAAACAGGGCCGGCTCGCGCGCCAGCGCGCGGCCGATCGCCACCC
>JAFLDI010000224.1 GCA_017302485.1 Burkholderiales bacterium
ACGCCGCCTCGGCCCCGGCCCATGGCGCCAGCGCCGCCGCCGGCAAGACCGGGCGAAGCACCGCCGACCACAGCAAGTTCAAGGAACTGCAGGGCCCCTTTGCCAGCGGTGAGGAGGTCACCAAGGCCTGCCTGTCCTGCCACACCGAGGCGGCCCAGCAGGTCATGGCCACACGCCACTGGACCTGGGAGTACACCAACCCGCAGACCGGGCAGAAGCTGGGCAAGAAGACCATGCTCAATGGCTTTTGCATCGGCGACCGCTCGAACGAGGCCTTCTGCCAGTCCTGCCATGTGGGCTACGGCTGGAAGGACGCGAAGTTCGACTTCCACGCCGAGAGCAAGGTCGATTGCCTGGTCTGCCACCACACCGGCGGCTACAAGAAGCCCGCCGGCCTGGCCGGTGAGGTGCCGACCACCCGCACCGAGTACCCCGCGGGCTCGGGCAAGTTCATCGACCCGGTGGACCTGGCCAAGGTGGCGCAGCTGATCGGCAAGACCAGCACCGCCACCTGCGGCAGCTGCCACTACAACGGCGGCGGCGGCGATGGCGTCAAGCATGGCGACCTGGACTCCTCGCTGAACAAGGCGACCAAGGCGCTGGACGTGCACATGGCCTCGAAGGCCCAGGGCGGCGCCGGCTTCACCTGCGCCACGTGCCACCAGTCCGACGGCCACCAGATCGCCGGCAGCCGCATCACCATGACCGCGTCCGACCCGCACGGCCCGGCACTGCGCGGCGCGGCGCACGAGGGCCGCAACGCCGCCAGTTGCCAGAGCTGCCACGGCGACAAGCCGCACAAGCAGAACCTGCTGCGTGTCGAGCTGCTCAACAACCACACCAACAAGCTGGCCTGCCAGACCTGCCACATCCCGGCCTTTGCGCGTGGCGGTGTCAGCACCAAGATGGCCTGGGACTGGTCCACCGCCGGCCGCCTCACGCCCGAGGGCAAGCCGATCCAGAAGAAGGACGAGCACGGCCACGTCATCTACGACAGCCGGAAGGGCGACTTCACGCTGGGCCAGAACGTGGTGCCCGACTACGTCTGGTTCAACGGCACGGTCAGCTTCACGCTGCAGGGCGACAAGATCGACGCCAGCCGCACGGTGCCGATCAACAGCTTCCACGGCAGCCCCGATGACCCGAAGGCGCGCATCTGGCCGGTCAAGCGCTTCGCCGGCAAGCAGCCCTACGACACCGTCCACCAGCAACTGCTGGTGCCGCACACCGCCACGCCCGACGACACCGCCTTCTGGTTCAACTTCGATTGGCCCAAGGCGCTCAAGGCCGGCGCCGAAGCCACCGGCATGCCCTACAGCGGCCAGCACGATTTCGTGCGCACCGAGATGCTCTGGCCGATCACCCACATGGTTGCACCCAAGGAGCAGGCGGTGAGCTGCGTGCAGTGCCACCAGTCGGCACAGACCAGCCGGCTGAAGGACCTGCCCGGCGTCTACCTGCCCGGCCGCGACAGCCATCCGCTGATCGACCGCCTGGGCTGGCTGGCGGCACTGGCTGCGCTGCTGGGTGTCAGTGCCCATGCGCTGGCCCGCTTCATCACCCACCGCCGCATGCGCAGGAGCCACGGCCATGACTGATGCCACCACCCAGACCGTCCGCGTCTACCTGTACAAGCGCTACGAGCGTTTCTGGCACTGGTCGCAGGCCCTGCTGGTACTGACCATGCTGCTCAGCGGCTTCGAGGTACACGGCAGCTATGCGCTGCTGGGCTTCGAGCGGGCGGTGCGCCTGCACACGCTGGCCGCCTGGGCGCTGCTGCTGCTGTGGGCCTTCACCATCTTCTGGCAATTCACCACCGGCGAGTGGCGCCAGTACCTGCCCACGCTGGAGAAGGTGGGCGCGATGGCGCGCTACTACGCCCTCGGCATATTCGTCGGCGCGCCGCACCCCTTCCACAAGACCGCGGCCAAGAAGCACAACCCGCTGCAGCGCCTGGCCTATCTGGCGCTGCTGGCGGCGGTGTCACCGCTGATCTGGATCTCCGGCCTGCTGTACCTGTTCCGCGCCTTCTGGCCCGCGCTGGGCCTGGAGGCTCTGCCGCTGGAGTGGGTGGCCTGGGCGCACACCGCCGGGGCCTTTGCGATGGGGGTGTTCGTCATCGCCCACGTCTACCTCACCACCACCGGTCACACGCTCTTCGCCCACATCCAGACCATGATCACCGGCTGGGAAGAGCTGCCCGCCGACGACGCCGATACCGCCTCCAGCCACTGACCCGAGGACACCACCATGAGCACGCATGCCCTGACCCCCGACGCCCCCCCGGGCAATGACCCCGAGCGCCGCCAATGGCTGCTCGCCACCGGTGCGGCCGGCGGGGTGCTGGCCGCCGGTGTGGCGGTGCCCTTCGTCTCCAGCTTTGCCCCCAGTGAGCGTGCCAAGGCGATGGGCGCGGCGGTGGAGGTGGACCTGTCCGATCTGGCGCCCGGCGCGCTCAAGACGGTGGAGTGGCGTGGCAAGCCGGTGTGGATCCAGCGCCGCACGCCCGAGATGATCCAGGCACTGCAGGGCCACGACGAGCAGCTGGCCGACCCCGGCTCGGTGCGCGACGAGCTGCCCGAGGCGCTGCGCAACCCCGGCCGCTCAAGCCGCCCCGAGCTGTTCGTGGCCGTGGGCATCTGCACCCACCTGGGCTGCTCGCCCACCGCGGTGGCGGCCGGCAGCGGCAACCCCAGTGTCGGCGCCGAATGGGCGGGCGGCTTCTTCTGCCCCTGCCATGGCTCGACCTTTGACCTGGCGGGCCGCGTGTTCAAGAACAAGCCCGCCCCCACCAACCTCGAGATCCCGCCGCACCGCTACCTCAGCGACAGCCGGGTGGTGATCGGCGAGGCCGACAAGGCCTGACACAGGAGCCAATGATGTGGTATTTCGCCTGGATGCTGGGCATCGCCTTTGCGGTGCTGCTGGCGGTGATGAACGCGATGTGGGGCGAGAACGAGGCCGCGCGGGCGCGGTCTGACGAGGACGCTTCGTGAATCCTGCAGCGCCGCGCGTGCACCTGCCCAGCCTGGCCGTCGGCCTGGGGGTGATGCTGGTCGGCACGCTCTACCCGCCACTGATGAGCGACAGCCACGGCCGAGCCGACCACACGCTGGCGCTGCTGGTGCTGTGGGCCATGAGCGCCGGCTTCGTGCGCGGTGTCGGCTTCGTGCCGCAGGCGCGGGTCTGGCGCGCTCTGTTCTCGGGCTGGGCCGTACTGTTGGCCGTGCTGGCAGCACTGGCCTGGCGCAGCATGCACTGAATCACGAGGCCATGTACTCGCGCATGCTCCACGAGGCCGGCAGCGGCCGCCTGAGCTACCTGCTGGCCGACCTGGGCGCGGGCGAGGCGGTGCTGATCGACCCGCGCCCCGCCGACGTGCCGCTGCTGCAGGCCATGCTGGCCGAGCACCAGCTGCGCCTGCGCTGGCTGTTGCGCACCCACGAACATGACGCTTTGCACGCCGATGGCGCCACGCAAGCCGACGACGCCTGGCGGGCCTTGGGCGCGCCGGTGGTGCAGCACCGCGTGCCCGAGGGCGGTCTGATCGATGTGGGGGACGAGGTGTTGCGCGTGCTGGCCACACCCGGCCACACCGACCACTGTCTGAGTTTCCTGTGGCGCGACCGTCTGTTCTGCGGCGGCCTGCTGTCGGTCGACAGCTGCCCCGATCAGCCCCGTCCCGCCCTCCCTGAGGCGCTGTGGGACAGCGTCACCCGCCAGGTCTTCACCCTGCCCGATGAGACCCTGCTGTATGCCGGCCATGCGCGCCGGGGTCGCGCGGTCAGCACGGTCTTCGAGCAACGCCGCTGGCATCCGCACTTTGCAGGCGCCAGCCGCGACAGCTTTCTTGCCCGCATGGCCGCGCTGCCGGCGCGGGCGTCTGCCACCGCCATCCACTGAGCCAATCGCATGAAGCAACTGCACTTCCAGGAAAAGTACCCCATCACCGTGGTCGACATCGCCAAGAGCGAGACCCCCTACGCCAGCGCCGACGCGCTGGCCGCCTATTTCCGTGACTGCATCGAGCGCACGCCGCGCGTGCAGTACATCGGCCAGTTCGACCACCTGGCGCACACCCGCGCCATCGGCGGCGACGTGGCCCCCGGCATCGAGGCTGCGGTCAATGTGCTGTTCTGCTTCGGCCACGCCCTGCCCAACCCGCAGGTGCTGGCGGTGCGGCCGCGCTCGATCGGCATCTGCGACCTGGGCAGCCACTTCGTCATCAGCTTCATGGACGCGCCGATGAAGCCCGCCAACGACGCCATGCAGGCCTGGGCCCTGGCCCTGCGCCAGCGCTGATCCGGCCGTCAGGGAGAAGTCCATGTGGACCGTGCTGAACTGGCTGCAGAAGAACCTGGTCTGGAGCATTCCGCTGGTCATGCTGGCCGGCCTGGGGACGGGCCTGGCGGTCGACAGCCGCGGTTTGCGCGCGCTGATCCTGCCGCTGACCTTCCTGATGGTCTACCCGATGATGGTGACGATGAACCTGCGCGAGCTGCTCAAGCCCGGCGGCGCACGGCTGCACGGCACCGCGCAGGCGATCAACTTCGTGTTGATGCCGGCGATCGGCTGGGGGCTGGGCCTGCTGTTCTTTGATCAGCAGCCGATGCTGCGCCTGGCCCTGCTGCTGACCGCGCTGCTGCCCACCTCGGGCATGACCATCTCCTGGACCGGCTTGGCCAAGGGCAATGTGCCGGCCGCGGTGAAGATGACCGTGGTCGGCCTGCTGGCCGGCGCGCTGCTGGCGCCGCTGTACCTGAAGGCGCTGCTGGGCGCGGTGGTCGAGATCCCGCTGGTCCAGGTTTTCGGACAGATCGCGCTGATCGTCTTTCTGCCGCTGGCGCTGGGCACGCTGACCCAGCGCTGGCTGATCCGTCGGCACGGCGAGGCGGCATTCAACCAGCAGCTCAAGCCGAAGTTCCCGCCGCTGTCCACGCTGGGCGTGCTGGGCATCGTCTTCGTCTCGATGGCCTTGAAGGCGCCCGACATCGTGACCCAGCCGGCCCTGCTGCCGGGTCTGCTGGGTCCGCTGCTGGCCCTGTATGCGCTGAACTTCGTGCTCAGCACCCTGATCGGGCGCACGATGTTCAACCGCGGCGATGCGATCGCGCTGGTCTACGGCACGGTGATGCGCAACCTGTCGATCGCACTGGCGATCGCCATGGGCGTGTTCGGCGCCCAGGGGGCCGACGCGGCGTTGCTGATCGCGCTGGCCTACATCGTCCAGGTGCAGGCGGCGGCCTGGTATGTGCGCGCCACCGACCGCCTCTTCGGCCCCGCACCGGCGCAGCCGGCCCGGGCCTGAACCCATTCATCCAAGGACACCCCGATGGACACCATCGCCACCCCTGTGCGCACCCCGTACGAGGCGCTGGGCGGCGCCGAGGCCGTGCAGCGCCTGGTCGACCGCTTCTATGCATTGATGGACGAACTGCCCGAGGCCTGGGACGCCCGCCGCATCCACCCCGAGAGCCTGGCCGGCGCCAACCGCAGCCTGTTCGAGTACCTCTCGGGCTGGTTCGGCGGGCCGCCGCTCTACACCGAGCGCCATGGCCACCCGCGCCTGCGCATGCGCCACCTGCCCTACGCGATCGGGCCCGACCAGCGCGATGCCTGGATGCTGTGCATGCGCCAGGCGCTGGACGAGGAGGTGGCCGACCCCGCACTGCGCGCGCGACTGCGGGAGGTCTTCACGCAGATGGCCGACCACATGGTCAACACCGAAGGCCAGGCAGGCTGCGGCCAGGCCCAGGCCTGCGGCGCCACCGAGGCACCCGGGCACACGCGATGAGCCTGGCCGCCGTGCTCGGCCTGGCCTCGATGGGCAGT
>JAFLDI010000225.1 GCA_017302485.1 Burkholderiales bacterium
ATCCAGGACGACGCCCACAACCGCACCCGCTTCGCCATCGTCACCGACCCGCACCGCCACCCGGCGCCCAAGGCCTCGGGCCACGACTGCACCAGCCTGGTGGTGTCGGTGAACAACCGGCCCGGCGCGATGTACGACATCCTCGCGCCGCTGAAGAAGCACGGCGTGTCGATGAGCCGCCTGGAATCCCGCCCGGCACGCTCGGGGCAGTGGGAGTACTACTTCTTCATCGACTTGCAGGGCCACCCGGACGAGCCGCGCGTGGATCAGGCCATGAAGGAGCTGCGTGACGCCTGCGCCTTCTTCAAGGTCCTGGGCACCTACCCCGTCGACGTCCACTGAGGGTGCGCTGACCATGGCGATGTTCAAGCAACTCGGTCTGATCGGCTGTGGCCTGATGGGCGGCTCCTTCGCCCTGGCGCTGAAGGAGGCGGGACTGGTCGACAAGGTGATCGGCTACAGCAAGTCACCCACCACCACCGAAAAGGCACGCCAGATGGGCGTGATCGACCAGGTGGCCGAGTCCGCGCTGCTGGCGGTCTCCGGTGCCGACATTGTGCTGCTGGCCGTGCCGGTGGCCGCCACCGACGCCACGCTGCGCGCCATCCGCCACCTGGTGACACCCGCCACGCTGTTCATGGACGTGGGCAGCACCAAGCGTGACGTGGTGGATGCCGTGCGCCGCGTGCTCAAGGAGCGCGCACCGGCCTTCGTGCCGGCGCACCCGATTGCCGGCAAGGAGCAGGCGGGTGTGCAGCACGCCGATGCGCAGCTCTACCGCGACCGCCAGGTCATCCTCACGCCGATCGCCCAGACCGACCCGGCGCTGGTCGAGAAGGCCCGGGCGGTCTGGACCGCGGTGGGCTCGCATGTGCAGGTGATGACGCCCGAGGCCCATGACGCAGCGTTTGCTGCCGTCAGCCACCTGCCGCACCTGCTGGCCTTCGCCTACATGGCCGGGCTGCTGCAGCAGAAGGACAGCGAGCATTTCCTGGCCTTGGCCGGCCCGGGCTTTCGCGACTTCACCCGCATCGCCGCCTCGGACCCGGCGATCTGGCGCGACATCCTGATCGCCAACCGCGAAGAGGTGATCAAGCAGTCCGAGCGCTTCCGCGGCGCGCTGGGCGTGCTCGAGAAGGCGCTGCAGGATTGCCACGGCGAGTCGCTCGAGGCACTGATCCAGGGCGTCTCGCAGGCCCGCAGCCACTGGCGCCTGAGTTCCGGCGCCCGCCACAACTGATCCCCTGCCGGTGCTCTGCCGCCGGCCGCCGACCGATGTTCGACACCGCCTTCCTCGACCTGCCGCCCCTCGTCCGCGCCCGCGGCACCGTGCGCCTGCCGGGCTCGAAGAGCATTTCCAACCGCGTGCTGCTGCTGGCCGGTCTGGCCGAGGGCAGCACCGCGGTGCACGACCTGCTCGACTCCGACGACACCCGGGTGATGCTGGCCGCGCTGGAGCAACTGGGCTGCACCCTGCGGCGCGACGGCAGCGTGCTGCACGTTACCGGCCTGGGCGGTCGCCTGGACGCGCGTCAGGCCGCGCTCTTCCTGGGCAATGCCGGCACGGCGATGCGCCCGCTGACCGCCGCGCTGGCTGTGCTGGCCGCCACGCAAGGCGGCGCCTTCGAGCTCTCGGGCGTGCCGCGCATGCACGAGCGGCCGATCGGCGACCTGGTCGACGCGCTGCGGGCCCTGGGCTGCCCGGTGGCCGACCTGGGCCAGCCGGGCTATCCGCCGCTGCGCGTGGGTGACGGTGCCATTCACACGCTGGACACCGCCCGGCCCATCCCGGTGCGCGGCGATGTCTCCAGCCAGTTCCTCACCGCGCTGCTGCTGGCGTTGCCGCTGGTGAGCGGCGCCGGCCCGGTGGTGATCGAGGTGGTCGGCGAGCTGATCTCCAAGCCCTACATCGAGATCACGCTGAACCTGCTGGCACGCTTCGGCATCACGGTGCAGCGCGACGGTTGGCAGCGCTTCACCATCCCCCAGGGCTCGGCCTACCTCAGCCCGGGCAGCATCCATGTCGAGGGCGATGCGTCCTCGGCCTCCTACTTCATCGCGCTGGGCGCGATCGCCGGCACCGATGCGCCGGTGCGCATCGAGGGCGTGGGCCTGGACGCCATCCAGGGCGACATCCGCTTTGTCGAGGCCGCGCAGGCCATGGGCGCGCAGGTCAGCGGCGGTCCGGGCTGGCTGGAGGTGCGCCGCGGCGCCTGGCCGCTCAAGGGCATCACGCTGGACTGCAACCACATCCCGGACGCCGCGATGACGCTGGCGGTGTTGGCGCTGTATGCCGACGGCGCCACCCGCCTGACCAACATCGCCAGCTGGCGCGTCAAGGAAACCGACCGCATCGCCGCCATGGCCACCGAGCTGCGCCAGCTGGGCGCCACGGTCACCAAAGGCCCCGACTTCATCGAGGTGCAGCCGCTGCGCCAATGGCGCCCGGCCCGGATCCACACCTACGACGACCACCGCATGGCCATGTGCCTGTCGCTGGCCGCCTTCAATCCGCTGGCGGGCGGATCGGTGCCGGTGCGCATCGAGGACCCGAAGTGCGTGGCCAAGACCTTCCCGGACTATTTCGAGGCCCTGTTCGGCCTGGTCGAGCCGCTGGCCGGCGCCGTGCCGGTGATCGCCGTTGACGGCCCCACCGCCTCGGGCAAGGGCACGCTGGCGGCCGAGCTGGCGGCGCGCCTGGGCTACCACCTGCTGGATTCGGGCGCGCTGTACCGCGCCGCGGCGCTGGCCGCCCGCGCGGCCGGCGTGCCGCTGGACGACGGCGCCGGCGTGGCCCGCACCGCGGCCGGCATGGCGCTGCGCTTCCAGGGCCAGCAGATCTGGCTGGACGGCCGCGACATCAGCGATGAGCTGCGCCTGGAGACCACCGGCGCGCTGGCCTCGCAGGTCAGCGTCCACCCCGCCGTGCGGCAGGCGCTGCACGAATTGCAGCTCTCGTTCGCCCAGGTGCCGGGCCTGGTGGCCGATGGCCGCGACATGGGCACCGTGGTGTTCCCGGGCGCGCCGCTGAAGGTCTTCCTCACCGCCAGCGCCGACCAACGCGCCGAGCGCCGCTACAAGCAGTTGATTTCTAAGGGAATTTCCGCTAATATCGACAGTCTTCGCGCAGACATCCGGGCGCGCGACGAGCGGGACATGAACCGCTCGGCAGCGCCCCTGAAGCCCGCCGAGGACGCCGTGCTGCTGGACAACTCGCAGTTGGGCATCGAGGAATCGGTGCAACGCTGCCTGGGCTGGTGGCACGAGCGCCGGCCGTTTGGCCGCCAGGCCTGAGCCCCGCGCGCAGGCCGCGCGATCATCAGCCACCCAGGGCCCACCGCCCCTCCCTTCTGGTGCGCACAGCACCGCCGGGGACGGTGATCTCGTCAACCTCAACCCGGCAGGCCTCCCGGTCTGCAGCCAACGTCGGCGGCGTGCCGCCGACACAGGAAACACAATGTCCCAAGATTCTTTTGCCGCCCTCTTCGAGGAATCGCTGAAGAGCGCCGACATGCGCGTCGGCGAGGTGATCTCCGCCGAGGTCGTCCGCATCGAGCACAGCCACGTCGTGGTCAACGCCGGCCTGAAGTCCGAAGCGTATGTGCCCATCGAGGAATTCAAGAACGACCAGGGCGAAGTCGAAGTCCAGGTCGGCGACTTCGTCTCGGTGGCCATCGACGCCGTCGAGAACGGCTACGGTGACACCATCCTGTCGCGCGACAAGGCCAAGCGCCTGGCCTCGTGGCTGTCGCTGGAGACCGCGCTGGAGTCCGGCGACTTCGTCACCGGCACCGTCAGCGGCAAGGTCAAGGGCGGCCTGACCGTCCTGGTCAACGGCATCCGCGCCTTCCTGCCCGGCTCGCTGCTCGACACGCGTCCTGTCAAGGACATGACGCCGTTCGAGGGCAAGACCATGGAATTCAAGGTCATCAAGCTCGACCGCAAGCGCAACAACGTCGTGCTGTCGCGCCGTGCCGTGGTCGAGGCCTCGATGGGCGAAGAGCGCGCCAAGCTGCTCGAGACCCTGACCGAAGGTGCCATCGTCAACGGCGTGGTCAAGAACATCACCGAATACGGTGCGTTCGTCGACCTGGGCGGCATCGACGGCCTGCTGCACATCACCGACATGGCCTGGCGCCGTGTCCGTCACCCGAGCGAAGTGGTCACCGTCGGCCAGGAACTGCAGGCCAAGGTCCTGAAGTTCGACGCCGAGAAGAACCGCGTCTCGCTGGGCCTGAAGCAGCTGGGCGACGACCCCTGGATGGGCGTGGCTCGCCGCTACCCGCAGAGCACCCGCCTGTTCGGCAAGGTCACCAACATCGCCGACTACGGCGCCTTCGTCGAGATCGAGCCGGGCATCGAAGGCCTGGTGCACGTCTCCGAGATGGACTGGACCAACAAGAACGTCGCTCCCGCCAAGGTCGTCACCCTGGGCGAGGAAGTCGAAGTCATGGTCCTGGAAATCGACGAGGACAAGCGTCGCATCTCGCTGGGCATGAAGCAGTGCAAGGCCAACCCGTGGGAGGAGTTCTCCGCCACGGTCAAGCGCGGCGACCGCGTCAAGGGCCCGATCAAGTCGATCACCGACTTCGGCGTCTTCGTGGGCCTGGCCGCCGGCATCGACGGCCTGGTGCACCTGTCGGACCTGTCCTGGCACGAGCCGGGCGAGACCGCCGTGCGCAACTACAAGAAGGGCCAGGAAGTCGACGCCATCGTCCTGGGCATCGATGTCGAGCGCGAGCGCATCTCGCTGGGCATCAAGCAGCTCGATGGGGACCCGTTCGCCACCTTCACCTCGGTCAATGACCGCGGCATGCTGGTCAACGGCGTCGTCAAGACCGTTGATCCGCGCGGCGCCGAAGTGCAGCTGGCCGACGACGTCATGGGCTACCTGCGCGCCTCCGAAATCAGCCGCGACCGCGTCGAAGACGCCCGCAACGTGCTGAAGGAAGGCGACGAGGTCTCGGTGATGATCGTCAACGTCGACCGCAAGACCCGCAACATCCAGCTGTCGATCAAGGCCAAGGACCAGGCCGACCAGCAGGAAGCCATGCAGCGTCTGTCGCAGTCGAACGAGCGCGAGAACGCCGGCACCACCAGCCTGGGCGCCCTGCTGCGCGCCAAGCTGGACCAGGGCGGCAACTGATCGCCTGAGACCGCCGAATGACCCGATCGGATTTGGTCAACAAGCTCGCGGAACGGTTCTCGCAGCTCACGCAGCGGGACACCGAGTTCGCGGTCAAGACCATGCTCGACGCGATGTCCGATGCGCTGGCCCGCGGCCACCGCATCGAGATACGGGGCTTCGGCAGCTTCTCGATCAACCGCCGGCCGCCGCGCGTGGGGCGCAATCCCCGCAGCGGCGAGCAGGTGACGATCCCCGAGAAGCTGGTGCCGCACTTCAAGCCGGGCAAGGCGCTGCGCGAAGGCGTGGACGCCAGCCTGCCGGCCGATCCGGCCTGATACGCCGCACCTGCACTGCTGACGGGGCCCTTCGGGGCCCTTTTTTCATGCCGCACCGGCCCTGCCTACAATGGGCAGACCACCCCCGAACCTGCCGATGCGCTTCATCGTCTGGCTCCTGCGAGCCTTCATCTTCTTCTCGCTGTTCGCGTTCGCGCTGAACAACCAGCACGTCGTGGCGCTGAACTGGTTCTTCGGCCACGCCTGGGAGACCCGCATGGTCTTCGTGGTACTGGCGGCCTTCGGTGCCGGGCTGGTGTTCGGCGTGCTGGCCATGGCGCCCTCCTGGTGGCGCCAGCGCCGCCTGGCCCAGCGCAGCGCCGTGGTGGCTGC
>JAFLDI010000226.1 GCA_017302485.1 Burkholderiales bacterium
CCGCCGCCAGCGCGCTGTGCGATGGCGAGCGCTGCCTGGACGAGGCCCTGCTGCGCGACCTGGACCGGCCACTGGCCAGCGCGGCCGCCACGGCGGCCAGTGCCGTGCCGGGCCTGCCCAAGGCCGCCACCGACAGCCGCGTCGTCGTGCTGCACATGCTGGGCAACCACGGCCCGGCCTACTTCAAGCGCTACCCGGCCAGCTTCCGCCGCTTCGAGCCCACCTGCGACACGCCCGACCTGCGCCAGTGCGAGATCCCGCAGATCGTCAACACCTACGACAACGCGCTGCTCTACACCGACCACGTGCTGGCCCGCACCGTCGACTGGCTCGAGGCGCGCCAGGACCGCTACGACACCGCCCTGATCTATGTGTCCGACCACGGCGAGTCGCTGGGCGAGAACCGCCTGTTCCTGCACGGCATCCCCTACGCCATCGCCCCCAAGGAGCAGACCCAGGTGCCTATGGTGGCCTGGTTCTCGCCCGGCTTTGCCGACAGCCGCCGGCTGGACCTGGGTTGCGTGCAGACACGCGCCGCCCAGCCTGCCTCGCACGACCACCTGTTCCACAGCGTACTGGGCCTGATGGATGTGAAGACCGCGGTGCGCGAGCCCGCGATGGACCTGTTCGCCCCGTGCCGTCGATGATGCTGCAACCCCCCGTCACCCCCGCCCCGCAGATCGACGCCACGCTCGCTGCCCAGGGCTTTGCCGTGCTGGATGCCGACGGCGCCGGCCGCTTGCTGGGCTGCCCGTCCACCGCGCTGGATGCCTGGCTGCCCTTCTGGGACCGCCTGCCGCCCGACCGCTACCTGAAGGACGGTGGCCGCTACCGCTACCGCCGCCACGGCTGCTTTGTCATCGACGGCGAGCAGGTCACGCTGGCGCCGCACCGCCCGCACTGGCAGCCGGTGGAGTACAACGCGCTGCATGGCGGCATCGAGCGCCATTTCGAGCCGATCGAGACCACGCTGCTGTCGCACCCGCTGTGGAACCGCTGGCTGTGCGCCATGGCCGCGCGCGCGTCGGCGCTCAAGGGCGCGCAGCGCTGGTATGTCGAGGCGCACCCGTTTCGCATCGACACCACCGACGGCATCGGCCGCCCCACGCCCGAGGGCGCGCACCGTGACGGCGTGGACCTGGTCACCGTCACGCTGGTGGCGCGGCGCGGCATCAAGGGCGCCGAGACCCGCGTCTTCGCCGCCCAGGGGCGCGAGGGCCAGCGCTTCACGCTGAACCAACCCTGGAGCACGCTGCTGCTCGACGACGAGCGGGTGATCCACGAGTCCACACCCATCCAGCCCGCCGAGCCCGGTGGCCATGGCCACCGCGACACGCTGGTGCTGACCTTTCGCGCGGGCGGCTTTCAGGGGCCCGTAGGCCCCTGAAGCGCCACAAGGCAATCAGTCTTCGAGCACGGCCTTGCCGGCCGCCACGGCGATCGCCTTCTGGTAGGCCGCGTACACATCGATGCGGCCGTGGCCGATCATCGCGTTGGGCCACACCGTGGCGTCGGTACCGCCGCAGGTCTGGTTGACCGGGTTGGTCACACCGTTGCGCTGGGCGGTCTTGTTCAGCAGCTTTTCCACCTTGGCCGGATTGCCCTTGAGCGAGGGCACGGCCGACATCAGCAGCGCTGCCGCACCGGCCACATGGGGTGTGGCCATGCTGGTGCCGCTGAGCGTGGCATAGGTGTTGGGCGGATAGGCCGAGTAGACATTCACGCCGGGCGCCGACACATCAGGCTTGACCCCCTTGCCGGTGACCGGACCACGGCTCGAGAAGTTGGCCAGCTTGTCGGTGCTGTCGGTGGCGCCGATGGTGTAGGACAGCGGGTAGATGGCCGGTGGCTCGGTGATCGTGCCGCAGCTCGGCCCGGCGTTGGTGGCTGCGGCCACGAACAGGATGCCGCCCTTGACCAGGTTGTTCACTGCGGCCTTGATTTCATTGCCGACCGTGCAGCCTTCGCCGATGGTGCAGCCCCAGGAGTTGCTGATGATGTCCGGCGCCAGATCGGGGTTGGGGTTCTGGTTGGTCAGGTCGGTGGGCGCCAGCAGCCACTGCATGCACTCGATGTAGGTGGCGGGCGTGCCGTTGCCGGCGTTCATGTTGCGGCAGCCGATCCACTTGGCACCCGGTGCCACGCCCACCTGGTGGGTGGCGTGGTCGTCACCCGCGAAGGTGCCGGCGGTGTGGGTGCCGTGGCCGTTGTCGTCGCAGGGCGCGGGCGAGTTGGCCGGGCAACTGCCGTTGGCCACATGGATCGCGTCATGCCAGTGGTAGTTGTGGTCGGCCGAGCTGCCGTTCCAGCCGCGGTACTGGGTCTTCAAGGCCGCATGGTCCCAGCGGTAGCCGGTGTCCTGGCCGGCGATCACCACGCCCTGGCCGGTGAAGCCGGCGGCCCAGACCTGCGGTGCCTTGATCTTGTCCACGCCCCAGGCGACGGTGGCCATGCCCTGCGTGTCGACGCGCCCTTCGCTGGGCTGCGGCAGCGCCACGGCGATGGACGGGTTGGGGTCGATGCGCTCGACCTCGTCGCGTTGGGCCAGCGCGGCCAGCTCGGTCGCGTTCAGGCGGGCGTGGACGATGTTGGCGATCCAGAACGGACGGTATTCGATGCGGCGCGCATCCATCCAGGCGCGCAGGCCGCGCTGCTGCTCGTCAGCGCGATCCACCAGCGCGTTCACCAGCGCCCGGCGGCGGGCCTTGTAATCGGCGTCGGCCGGCAGGGCAGCGGTGGCCGGGGTGCGCTGGTCCTTCAGCACGATCAGTGCGTCGGCGCGGCCCTGACGCTGTGCGGCCGCGGCCAGATCGGGGTGAACCTGGCCTGCCCAGCTGCTGCTGCAGCCGGCCAGCGCCAGCGCAGCCAGTGCCCAGCGGGCGGAGGAGGGAATCGATGGAGGATGGGCCATGGGTGCTCCTGAGGAAGGTGGGCGTGATATTAAGTCCCGGACATCGTGCGTCCATGCCGAATGCCGCTGGCCCCCTAGAATCCACGGCGCGCCCCGCGTGGGACACCCGCGTCGGCAAGGGCCCCGATGGTTGAATCGGCGGTTCGGGTGCCGGCGCCGGTCCATCGGCGAGCGACTTTTCAGGGAGAGAACACCATGAGGATTCTGGCGACACTGGCCATCCCATTGCTGACGCTGCAAGCCTGCGGCGGCGGCGGCAACGAGCCAACGGCCTGCGCTGCCGTGGTCATCTTCCACGAGCCGATCGTCCTGGTGGATGCCGTGGCCGTTGAAGGCGAGACGGGCACCCTGAGCCGCGTGATGATCACCGACCTCCAGCGTGACGGGGTGCCCGTGGGCCTGCCGCTGCTGGAGCAGTCGACGGCGATCGTGCAGACGGCGGACGGTCTGGAGTGCAGCGTGCCCTGCGCGCTGGGTACCACCGAAGGGACCTACACGTTCCAGCTCAACGCGCCGGGATTCGCCGCGCGAGCGGTATCGGTCGAGGCGCGCTACGCGGTCTTCAAGACGGGGTGTCCTACCTCCTACAGTGGCGGCACGCACATCAGCGCGTCGATGCGGCGTCTGTGACGGGCCATGGGCCCCTCCGCCTGCTGATGAGCGTCCGCCCACGCCATGACTGCCCGCAGCGCATCCAGCACGCCGACTGAATGGGTCCTGTATGGCGCGCCGGGCTCCGGCTCGGCCGCTGTGGTGATGGGCCTGCGCGCCTGTGGCCTGGACTACCGCATGGTGCTGGCGGCCACCTGGGAGCCGGGTCCTGGGCGCGACGCGCTCAGGCGTATCAACCCGCTGGGTCAGATCCCCACGCTGCAGGCGCCCGACGGCAGCGTGCTGACCGAGAGTGCCGCCATCCTGATCCATCTCGGGCTGCAGCACCCCGCGTCGGGCCTGCTGCCCGTCGACCCGGCCCGGCGTGCCCAGACCCTGCGCGGTCTGGTCTTCATCGCGGCCAACTGCTATCCGGCCGTCGGCATCAGCGACTATCCCGAGCGCTGGACCACCGCCAGCACGGCGCCGGCTCAGGCCAAGGTGCGCGCGGCTGCGCGCGCGCAGCTGCACCGCGCCTGGGACATCTTTGCCGACCAGTTCGGCGCGCTGCTGGACGACGAGCCGCCGGGTGCGCTGGCGATGCTGGCAGTGGTGGTGTCGGCCTGGTCGGGGACGCGGGCCCATCTGGCGCAGGCGCGGCCGGCGTTCTCGCGGCGCCTGCTGACCTTGCAGGCGCACCGGCGGCTGGCGACCGACTGACGGGCTGGGGCTACTCGTGCCGCAGCGCCTCGATCGGATCGAGCCGCGCTGCCCGCCGCGCTGGAAAGTAGCCGAACACCACGCCGATCAGCGCCGAGAAGCCGAAGGCCAGCAGGTTCACGCCAGGGTTGAAGAGGAAGGGCACCTGCATCAGGCCAGCCAGTCCGATGGACGCCGCATTGGCCAGCACGATGCCCACCAGGCCGCCCAGCGAGGACAGCACGACAGCCTCGACCAGGAACTGCAGCAGCACCTCGCGCTCCAGTGCGCCGATCGCCAGGCGCACGCCGATCTCGCGGGTGCGCTCGGTCACGCTGACCAGCATGATGTTCATGATGCCGATGCCGCCCACCAGCAGACTCACCGCGGCCACCGCGCCCAGCAGCGAGGTCATCAGCTGTGTGGTGCCGCTCAGCGTCTGGGCGATCTGCGCGGTGTCGAGCACATTGAAGTTGTCGTCCTGACCATCGGCCAGCTTGCGGCGCTCGCGCAGCACGCGGCTCAGCGCCGCGGTGACCTGGCTGGCGTCGGCGCCATCGGCCATCGACACCAGCAGCGTGTTGATGCGGGTCGAGCCGGTGACCCGGCGCAGCGCGGTGCGCAGCGGCACGATGACGGTGTCGTCCTGGTCCTGGCCCATGGCGGCCTGGCCCTTGGCGGCCAGCGTACCGATGATCTCGCAGGAAAAGGTCTTGACGCGGATACGCTGGCCAATGACGTCGGCGTTGGCGCCGAACAGCTCGCGTCGCACGGTGGCACCGACCAGGCACACCGCGGCACCGGCGGCCTGCTCCTCGGCCGTGAAGACGCGGCCGCTGGCCAGGGTCCAGTTGGCGGCGCTGAAGTAGGCCTCGGTGCTGCCGGTGATGGTGCTCGACCAGTTCCTGCCATTGGCCACCACCGTCACGCCGCTGCGCACCTCGGGCGCCACTGCCTTGAGGCCGCCCACCTGGCTGGCGATGGCGTCGACGTCGGCCTCCTTGAAGGCCGGTGCGCCCGCGGTGTTGGGCCCGAAGGCCATGCGCTGCCCAGGCCGCACCTGCAGCAGGTTGGATCCCAGGCTGCTGATCTGCTGGCGCACCGCCTGCGTGGCGCCATTGCCCAGCGTGACCATGGTGATCACCGCGGCCACACCGATGACGATGCCCAGCACGGTGAGGAAGCTGCGCAGCAGGTTGCGGCGGATCGCCCGCAGGGCCAGGAACAGGGTGTTGGCCCACATCAGGCGGGCTCCTCGGCCAGGCGCTCGTCGCGCTCCACGCGGCCATCTCGGAAGTGCACGATGCGCCGCGCGAAGGCAGCCATCTCGGACTCATGGGTGACCATCAGCACGGTGATGCCCTGCTCACGGTTGAGACGCTGCAGCAGCAGCATGATCTCGCGGCTGCGCTCGGTGTCGAGGTTGCCGGTGGGCTCGTCGGCCAGCAGCACGGTGGGGCGGGTGACGATGGCGCGGGCGATCGCCACGCGCTGCTGTTGGCCGCCGGACAGC
>JAFLDI010000227.1 GCA_017302485.1 Burkholderiales bacterium
GCACGGTGGCCTACGAGTTCAAGGGCGAGCTGCCCAACCCGGCTCGTTTCCAGTCCGAAGGCCCGGGCCTGATGCCGCTGGTCCAGCGGCCGAAGAGCGACGTCGAGCTCAAGGTTCGCAAGCCCAGCGGTGGCCATAGCGGCCACTGAACACCAGTCTATTCACACCATTCAAGAGGCAAATCATGAAACAGATCGCTATCGCTACTTTGCTCTCCTTCGCGGTGCTCGGCGGCTCTGCCTGGGCCCATGGAAAGGAGAGTCACGGCAAACCCGCGGGCCCGGTGAAGAAGGAGCAGAAGGCCTGGGGCATCGCGGGCGACGCGAAGAAGGTCTCGCGCACCGTCACGCTGAAGATGACCGACAACATGCGCTTCACGCCGGATCGCGTCGAGGTGAAGCGGGGCGAGACCATCCGCTTCGTCGTGCAGAACGATGGCAAGGTACTCCACGAGTTGGTCATCGGAACCAAGCAAGAGCTCGACGAGCACGCCGCGCTGATGCTGAAGTTCCCGAACATGGAGCACGACGAGCCCTACATGGCGCACGTCGATCCGGGCAAGAAGGGCGAGATCGTCTGGACCTTCAACCGCGCCGGCGAGTTCGACTTCGCCTGCCTGATCGCCGGCCACTACCAGGCCGGCATGGTCGGCAAGATCAAGGTCACGCCATGAAGCGCCGCGCCCTGCTGCTCAGCGCGGCCATGCTGCCGGTGGCTGCGGCCACGGCATCCAAATTGCCCGTCGTCGAAGTCTGGAAAAGCCCGAGCTGCGGCTGCTGCAAGCTCTGGGTCGAGGTCCTCGAGCGCGACGGCTTCGTCGTGAAGGTCTACGACACCGGCAACAACGCGATGCGCGGCAAGCTGCGCATTCCTGCGGCGCTGGGCTCCTGCCACACCGCACGGGTTGGTGGCTACGCGATCGAGGGTCACGTGCCACCGGCCGACATCCGCCGACTGCTGCGCGAGCGGCCCATGGCCATCGGCCTGGCCGTGCCCGGCATGCCGATCGGTTCGCCCGGCATGGACGGCCCCGACTACGACAACCAGCAAGACCCCTACGACGTTCTGCTCGTCCAAGCCGACGGCAGCACCCGTGTTTTCAACCACCACCCCGGAAGGAAATGAGATGAAGCGCAACACCATGTCCCGCCTGAGCCTGATCGCCGCCACCCTGCTCGCCACCAGCCTGCTGAGCCCGGCCCTGCGCGCCGCCGAAGACCATAGCGCGCACCATGCCAAGGCCAGCGCGCCGGCCGCCGGCGCCGAGATGACCGACGGCGAGGTGCGCAAGATCGACCGCGAGGCCGGCAAGCTGACCATCAAGCACGCCGACATCAAGAGCCTGGACATGCCCGCCATGACCATGGTCTTCCAGGTTCGCGATAAGTCCATGCTGGAAAAGCTGCAGGTCGGCACGCGCATCCAGTTCCAGGTGGTCAGCGAGGCCGGCAAGTTCGTCGTCACCGAGCTGAAGGTCAAGCCGTGATCGCGGCCGGTGCCTGGCTCAGGATGCTGGGCCTGAGTGCCGGCCTGTCGCTGACCCCCTTGGGGGCGGCGATGGCGTCGGCGCACATCGTCGACATCCAGTGGGACGCAAGCGGCCGCTTCGTGCACAAGGCCGAGATCCAGGCGGGCAAGTTCGTCGAGGTCTGCGGCGCGCTCAAGCCGGGGCAGAAGATCACCTGGTCCTTCCAGGGCAGCGCGCCGATGAACTTCAACATCCACTACCACCTGGGCAAGGAAACGGTGTTTCCCGCCAAGCTCAGTGCGGTGAAGGAGGCCGCGCAGACCTTGAACGTCCAGGCCGAGCAGATGCATTGTTGGATGTGGTCGAACAAGGCCTCCGGAGTCGCCTCGCTCGACCTTGTGTTGAAGATCGAGCCTTGACGGCTTGACCTGGTCTGAGGTGCGGCGAGCTGCTCTCGACGGCATCCTGCCTAGAGCCAGCCGCCGTCTTCACCACAGCCGGCATCAGGCACTGCCAAGGGCTGGTGCTCAGCCGCACCGCGCGCAGCGAATCCAGACCCTGCTGATACGTGTCGACGTTGTCTCGATGAGATCGCGACAGTTGCCAGGGCCGCCTTGAGCTGGGAGACATGCGCTCGTAGATGACAGATTTGTCATGTTCCTGTCGGCCGACCGTCGGAAATCGCTCCCTAGAGTGCCCGCCGGTGTTCTGCAGTTCCGCGCGCTGGTACTCGGCGCCCTGCAGCCAACTGAGGAGGTCGGCATGTCCATCGCCAAGCCCCTGGCTCTATCCGTCCTGTTGATCGCTGCGCTGCCGGGCGCTTCAGCGGCGCTTGCCGCCAAGCCGGAAACCTTCGCCAACGGGCGCTCTTGGTACGGTGTGTCCAATGACCCTGCGCTTGCCACTCGCGTGGTTGACGTCAAGAGCACTCAGGCCATCAACGTCAATTGCGGCGACACCGTAACTTTCCGCAGCGGCGACAAACGCTTCACTTGGCGGTTCGATGTTGCGAACCACCGCGCCGTTGATCTGCGCAAGATCGCGCCGAAGGACTTCGCGGTCGACAAGCTGACGGTCTACATCAGTCCCAACGAATACGAACGGGATTGAATGCGGAGGGGTTCTTCTAGCATCGGGCTCAGAACCCATCCGCCCCAGCCCGCCATGTTCCGCTTCCTCCGTCCACGCATCCGAGCCGCTTGGGCTCGTTGCCTGCTCGGGCTGTGCTTGTTCACGCTGGTACAGGGCTTCGCCCATGCCTGTCTGCTGCAGATCGCTGCTGCGGATCACGCTGACCCCGGCGTGTCTGCAGTTGCGCATCAGCATGAGCACGGCGACTCGTCGTCCGACGAAGCGCTTTGCGTCAAGGCTTGCGATGAGTTGCAGGACTCGCTGCTGTTGAAGAGTCCTTCATGGGCGGCCGACACCGGGCTGGGGCTGGCATGGGGACTGGCGCCAGCCTTCTCGGCCTGGCAGCCGCCAGGCCCTGGCGTGGGCTTCGTCAGGCGGGCGCATGCGCCACCAGGCTGTAGCCCACCGGTCAGCATCCGCTTCCTCCGATTGACCTTGTAGAGCGTCGCTCGCGGCCCGCGTCGGCGGCCGCTGAGCAGGCGTCGCACGACCTTCGTCGGCGGCTTCGGTCATTCCTTTGAGGAGCAATCCATGCATCGCAACACCACCCTGGCCGTGGCGCTTCTGTGCGCCATGCCCATCGCTTTCGCCCAGAGCCCTGCCGCGGAACACGCCGCGCATCATCCGGCCTCGGCACCACCGGCCAGCAGCACGGCCAGCGCGCCCGCCATGGGCATCAGCATGGCGATGATGGATTCGCACATGCAGCGCATGCGCGAGCTGCGCAACAAGATGACGGTGGCGCGCGGCCACCAGGAACGCCGAGCCCTGATGGCCGAGCACATGCGCCTGATGCGCGAGGGCATGAGCATGATGAACAGCCTATCGACCAAGACCGCGCCGCAAGGGCAGTCCGACATGGCGAACCGTCATGCGCAGATGGAGAAGCGCATGGAGATGATGCAGTCCATGATGGAGATGATGATGGACCGCATGGCGCTTGAGAAAGCGCAGTGAGGCGGCCATGGACCACAGCAACTCCAGCCCGGACGCAAGGCCACCCTCATTCTGGCGATCGCGCTCGGCGATTGCCTTCATCGTCATGGGCGCCGTGGCGACCTGGTACCTCTGGGCCGAGCACCGTGCCCATTTGCTCGGCGCCTTGCCTTATCTGATCCTGCTGGCCTGCCCGCTGATGCATGTCTTCATGCACCGCGGCCACCATGGCGGGCACCACGATCACGACAAAGGAGAGCGGCAATGAGCGCGCCCTCTAATGCCTACGGTCTCTGGGGCCTGGTGTTGCTGAACTCGGCGGTCTTCATCCTGTTCGCGTTCAGCTTCTTCAAGCCAACGACGACACGCGACTGGCGCAGCTTCGGCGCCTTCTCGGCCTTCGTGCTGGCCTTGTTCGTGGAGATGTACGGCTTTCCGCTGACGCTCTACCTGCTCGCCGGCTGGCTGCAGACCCGCTACCCGGGGTTGGACCTGTTCTCCCACGAGTCGGGACATCTGTGGTCGACGCTGCTGGGCGAATCCGGAAACCCGCATTTCGGACTGCTGCACCTGCTCAGCTATGCGCTGATCGCCGGCGGCTTCTGGCTGCTGTCGAACGCCTGGCATGTGCTGTACCACGCGCAGCGTCGTGGCGAACTGGCGCTGAGCGGACCCTATGCCCGCCTGCGCCACCCGCAGTACCTGGCCTTCGTGCTGATCCTGCTGGGCTTCCTGCTGCAGTGGCCGACCCTGCTGACCCTACTGATGTTCCCGGTGCTGCTGCTGATGTACGGTCGGCTGGCTCGATCCGAGGAGCGGGAGATGGAAGCCCGCTTTGGCGAGGCCTACCGCCGCTACGCGGAACGCACGCCGCGCTTCCTGCCCATCATGAGCCGCCAATGAGAGTCCTTGACCTTCCCGCCGTGGCAAGCTCCACAGTGCGCGGCATCGCAGCGCAAGGAGCAGGGTGATGGACAGGCATGGCGACTCGGTAGCAGAGCGCGGGCACGATCACTCGGCCCATGCGCATCACGCCCATCATCACGAGCAACCCCACCGGCATCACGCCCCGCAGCCTCAGGCGGCGACCGCGGTAGCGCCGGGCACGGTCTACACCTGCCCGATGCATCCCGAGGTGCGACAGGACCACCCCGGCAGTTGCCCGAAATGCGGCATGACGCTGGAGCCGCTGATGCCCTCGCTGGACGAGGAGGAGAACCCGGAGCTGAAGGACTTCAGCCGGCGCTTCTGGTGGAGCCTGCCCTTCACCGTCGTGGTCACCGTGCTGGCGATGTGGGGGCATCGCTTCGGCTGGTTCTCCATGGCGACGCAGAGCTGGATCGAACTCGTGCTCTCGCTGCCCATCGTGCTCTGGGCCGGTTGGCCCTTCTTCAGCCGCGGCTGGGACTCGCTGCGCCAGCGCAGCCCGAATATGTGGACCTTGATCGGCCTGGGCACCGGCGCCGCCTTTGTCTACAGCCTGGCTGCCACCGTAGTGCCCGATGTGTTTCCGGCCAGCTTCCAGGCCATGGGCCGGGTGGCGGTCTACTTCGAGGCGGCGGCGGTGATCATCTCGCTGACCCTGCTCGGTCAGCTGCTGGAGCTGAAGGCGCGCTCGCAGACCTCGGCAGCCATCAAGTCCCTGCTCGGCCTGGCGCCGAAGACGGCGCGGCGTATTGAAGCCGACGGCAGCGAGGCCGACGTGCCGCTGACCCATGTGCATGTCGGCGACCGCCTGCGCGTGCGCCCCGGCGAGAAGGTGCCGGTGGACGGCGTGGTGCTCGAGGGCCGCAGCTCGGTCGACGAATCCATGCTCACCGGCGAACCGCTGCCGGTCAGCAAGCAGGCCGGCGATGCGCTGATCGGCGCCACGCTGAACACCAGCGGCGCGCTGATCATGCGATCGGATCGCGTCGGGTCGCAGACCCTACTGGCGCAGATCGTGCAGATGGTCGCGCAGGCACAGCGCTCCAAGGCGCCGATGCAACGCCTGGCCGATCGGGTCGCCGGCTACTTCGTCGTCGCCGTGGTGGCCATCGCGGTCCTGACCTTTTTCGCCTGGGGTTTGTTCGGTCCGCAGCCCAGCTGGGTCTACGGCCTGATCAATGCAGTGGCGGTGCTGATCATTGCCTGCCCCTGTGCGCTGGGCCTGGCCACGCCGATGTCGATCATGGTGGCCACCGGCCGCGCCGCTGGCCTGGGCGTGCTGTTCCGCGACGCTGCGGCGATCGAACGTCTCCGCGAGGTCGACAC
>JAFLDI010000228.1 GCA_017302485.1 Burkholderiales bacterium
TTCATGCGCGGCGAGCCGATGAAGCCGGCCACGAAGCGGTTGCGCGGGCGGTGGTAGAGCTCCAGCGGCGTGCCGCACTGGGCCACGCTGCCCTCGCGGGCCACGGCCTCGCCGGCGTTGAGCAGCAGGATGCGGTCGGCCAGGGTCATGGCCTCGACCTGGTCGTGCGTCACGTAGACGGTGCTGGCGCGTCCGAAGTCGCGGTGGATCTTGGCGATCTCGAAGCGCGTCTGCACCCGCAGCGCGGCGTCGAGGTTGGAGAGCGGCTCGTCGAACAGGAAGACCCCCGGCTCGCGCACGATGGCGCGGCCGATGGCCACGCGCTGGCGCTGCCCGCCGGACAAGGCCTTGGGCTTGCGGGCCAGAAGGTGCGTAAGCTGCAGGATGCGCGCCGCCTCGTCGACCTTGCGGCGGATCAGCTCCTTGTCCAGGCCTGCCAGCTGCATGCCGAAGGCCAGGTTCTGCTCCACGGTGAGGTGGGGGAAGAGCGCATAGCTCTGAAACACCATGGCCACGCCACGGCGCGCCGGCGGCACCTCGTTCATGCGCGTGCCACCGATGCGCAGCTCGCCATCGCTGATGTCCTCCAAGCCGGCGATCATGCGCAGCAGGGTGGACTTGCCGCAGCCCGAGGGCCCGATGAAGACGCAGAACTCGCCCTCGCGGATGTCGAGGTCCACGCGGTGAATCACCGGCGCGCCGTTGGCGTAGGTCTTGCAGATGGAGTCGAGCTGGATGCCGGCCATGGGAGTGCCTTCAGGGCTGGAGCAGTCGGCGCACCTTGGCGTCGACGGTGCGCAGGGCGGTGCGCGCGTCAGCTTTGCCGACGAGCACCGATTCGATGGCGGTGCCCACCATCTCGTGGATCTCGGCGCCGTGGTCGGCGATCGGCATGGGGAAGGTGCGCGACTGCGCCATCACCAGGAAGGCGCTGGCGTCGGCGCCGCGGCGGCGCTGCGCCTCGACGGCCTGCTCGGCGAAGCCGCGCAGCGATGGGTAGGCCACGCCGGACGCAGCAACGAGGCGCTGGCAGTCGGGCGAGGCCATGAAGCGCACCCATTTCCAGGCCGCCTCCGGCACCTTGGTGCCGGCCCAGATGGAGTCGCCGAGCCCGTTCATCATGCTGGCACGCTGGCCGCTGGGCCCGACGGGCAGCGGCACCCAGGCGTGGCGGAACTTGGCGTTGCGCGCAAAGTTGCTCACCGTCCACGAGCCCTCCGGCACCATGGCCGCCTTGCCGGCGATGAACATGGCCGCCGAGCCGAGCGAGCGGGTGAGGTCGAAGCGCGCCGAGATGCCCTTGCGCGGCAGGCCGGCGATGTAGTCGATGGGCTGCGCCAGGCGCGGGTCGTCGTACTGCAGGCGCGGCGCCCAAGGGCGCTCCTGCAGGGTGAAGCCGGTGGAGCCGGCGAAGTGGCTCCATTCGGTCTGGCCCAGCGCGCCGCCGGGGCCGGGGGTCTGGAAGCCCCACACGCGCACGCGCTTGCGGTCGAACTGCGAGTGCGTGCCGGAGCGGCCGGCGGCATCGGTGGTCAGTCGCCGCGCAATGCGCTCGAAGCTGCCGCCGTCCACCGGATTCCAGTCCATGGACTGCAGCTCCTCGCGGGTGACGCCGGCCTTCTCGGCCAGCTCCAGGTTGACGGCCAGGGCCACGGTGTCCCAGTCCTTGGGCAGCGCGTACTGGCGGCCGTCGCGCGCCCACACGCCGTAAAGGCCGGGGGTGAAGGCCTGCGGGTCCAGGCGGTCGCGGCGCACCAGCGGCACGAGGTCCAGCAGTTGCCGGTTGCGCGCCAGCTCGGGGAACTTGGCGAGGTGGTTGACGAACACGTCGGGCGCGGTGCCGGCAATGATGCCGGTGGAGAGCGCCGTCCAGTAGTCGGCCCAGCCGATCTGCGAGATGCGGATGCGGATGCCCGGGTGGCGCTGTTCGAACTGCGCCGCGCATTGGCGGTAGGCGGGCTGCTGGTCGGAGTCCCACAGCAGGTAGCGCACCTCCTGGGCGCACGCCAGCAGGGGGGCGCAGCACAGCACGGCGGCCAGCATCAGGCAACGGGTCATCTCATTTGCCTCCGCTGTACTGGACCGACTCGATGACGCGGCGTCCGAAGAGCACCAGCATCAGCAGCACCGGCAGCAGGGCCACGACGGTGGCGGCCATCAGGCCGGTCCAGTCGGGCTGACCTTGCGGGGTTTGCGACTTGAAGGTCTGCAGCGCCACCGTGAGCACCTGGCGCGACTCGTCCTTGGAGACCAGGTAGGGCCAGAAGAACTCGTTCCAGATGTTGATGCCGGTGAGCATGGCGATGGTGGCCAGCGCCGTGGTGGACAGCGGCAGCACCACGCGCCAGAAGATGTAGACGTGCGACGCGCCTTCGAGCAGCGCCGCCTCCTCGATGTCGCGCGGCATGGCCAGGAAGAACTGGCGCAGGAAGAACACCGAGAAGCCCTGCATCAGGCAGAAGGGCGCCACCATGCCGGCCAGGGTGTCCAGCCAGCCCAGCTCTTTGATCAGCACGAAGTTCGGGATGAAGGTCACCACGCCGGGCACCATCATGGTGGCCAGGAACAGCGCGAAGAGCAACTGGCGCCCCGGGAAGCGCAGGCGCGCGAAGGCATAGGCGGCCATGGCCGCGCAGCTGACCTGCAGCGTGACCACGATGGCGGTGAAGAGCACCGAGTTCCCGAGCGCGCGCAGGAAGTTGATCTCGGCGCCGGAACCGCCCAGGGCCAGGCTCTCGTCGGCGCTGAGCAGGCCGAGCACGCGGCGGAAGTTCACCAGCGTGGCGTCCTGCGGAAGCAGGGTGGCCGACTGCGCGTAAAGCTCGCTGGGGTGCAGCAGCGCCGTCTTCAGCGCATAGCCCAGCGGCAGCAGCGTCAGCGCCAGCATGGCCAGCAGCGCCGCCCAGGCGAGCCAGCGTCCGGGGTTCAGGGGGCGCTTCATGCCAGGTCGTTCTCGGAGGCGCGCAGGATGCGCATCTGCAGCACCGTGTAGGCCAGCATGACCAGGCACAGCACCATGGACATCGCCGACGCATAGCCCATGCGGTAGTAACTGAAGGCGTTCTGCACGATGTAGTGCACGATCACGCGCGTCGAGTCCAGCGGGCCGCCGTTGGTGGTCACCACGATGGTGTCGAAGATCTGGAACGAGCCGGTGACGCTGGTGACGAGCACGAACACCATCACCGGGCGCAGCAGCGGCAGGCTGATGCGTCGGAACATCTGCCACTCCGAGGCGCCCTCCAGCGCCGCTGCCTCGTAGAGCGAGCGCGGGATGTTCTGCAGTCCGGCCAGGAAGAGCAGCGCCACCAGGCCCATGTGGCGCCAGATGTTGACGGCGGCCACGGTGAGCAGGGCCTGGTCCACGCCGCCGAAGAAGGGCTGGCGCTCGATGTCGAGCTGGGTCAACACCTCGTTCACCCATCCGAGCAGCGGGTCCAGCATCCACAGCCAGACCATGGCCACCAGCACGTTGGACAGCAGGTAGGGCAGCAGCACCACCGACTTCACAAACAGCGAGCGCGACAGCCGGTCCATGGCCACGGCCAGGAAGAGCCCGAAGGCGATCTGCAGCGGGATGTTCAGCAGCACGTACAAGCCGCTGAGCTTCATGCCCTGCCAGAAGCCTTCGTCGCGCAGCAGGCGCACGTAGTTGTCCAGGCCGACGAAGCGCGGCTCGCTCAGCAGGTTCCAGTCGGTCAGGCTGATCTGCACCGCGCGCCAGGTCGGCCAGGCGTGGAAGAGCAGGAAGCCGATCAACGCCGGCAGCACCAGCGCCCAGGCGGTGAAGGTCTCGGCCCGGCGGCTGGGGCGCAGCGCGGCCCACAGGCCCTCGGGGCGGACACCCGGCGTCACGCGTCGCGTCCCGCCGGGCGGGGAGCCCTCATTTCGACCGACGCGAGGCGTTTCATCGGGAACCTCCACGACACCGCCGGCCTCGGGGCGCGGCTTCCAACACGGGGCGGCGGGGCATACCCCGGCCGGACTTGCGCGCTGGTCACCCGGGGCCGCCGAACGCGGCACGGGCAATCCAAAGCGCTTCGGATCCAATGTAATCCAAAGCGCTTTGGAAGCGCAATGACATTCATCCCCGTGTTTACGCGCATCTCAGGCCAAGAATCCGCAGAAAACAAGGGTTATCACTGATTCTTATTCGGGCTCAGCAGCAAGAATCCAAAGCGCTTCGGGTTTGCGCGGGATGCCGCTGCAATCCAGCCTGCAGCCCGGGCGCCGAAGCGGCGCCTGCCCTTCCGATTGCCTCGTTCCCTCGCCATGCCGACTCCCTCCGCTCCGCCTCTGCCCTTGCCCTGGCACCCCGACAACGCCCGGCTGGCGCGCCTCTGGGTGGCCCTGCAGCCCCGGCTCGACGCCGATGCCGACGGTGCCGCCTTCGACCGCCGCGTGCGCCAGCACCTGCCCACGCTGCACGCCGAGCTGGCGCGGCTCTACGGCCACCTGCCGGGCTTCGACGACTTCGTGCTGCAGCTGCTGCAGCAGGCCTACGCCGCCTGGCGCGAGCGCGACCCGGCGCTCAAGCGCCTCGACGCCGCCCGCGAGGCCGACCCGCACAGCTTCCAGTCGCAGCAGATGGTGGGCGCCGTCTGCTACGTCGACCTGTTCGCTGGCAACTTCGCCGGCATCGAGCGCAGCATTCCCTACTTCCAGGAGCTGGGGCTGACCTACCTGCACCTGATGCCGCCCTTCCGCTGCCCCGAGCCGCACAGCGACGGCGGCTACGCGGTGAGCAGCTACCGCGAGACCCAGCCGCACCTGGGCCGCATCGAGGACTTGCGCAAGCTGGCCACAGCGCTGCGCGAGGCGGGCATCTCGCTGGTGCTGGACTTCGTGTTCAACCACACGTCCGACGAGCACGCCTGGGCGCAGGCGGCCCTGCGCGGCGACGCGGCCTACCGCGACTTCTACTTCCTGTTCCCCGACCGCCAGGAGCCCGGCCGCTACGAGCGCACGCTGCGCGAGATCTTTCCCGACGAGCACCCCGGCGCCTTCTCGCAGTTGCCCGATGGCCGATGGGTGTGGACGACCTTCCACTCCTACCAGTGGGATCTGAACTACGCCAACCCGGCGGTGTTCGCCGCCATGGCCGGCGAGATGTTGTTCATCGCCAACCTGGGGGCCGAGTACCTGCGCATGGACGCGGTGGCCTTCATCTGGAAGCGCATGGGCAGCGCCTGCGAGAACCTGCCGGAGGCGCACACGCTGCTGCGCGCCTACAACGCGCTGGCGCGCATTGCCGCGCCGGCCCTGCTCTTCAAGTCGGAGGCCATCGTGCACCCCGACGAGGTGATGCGCTACATCGCACCCGAGGAATGCCAGGTGTCCTACAACCCGCTGCAGATGGCGTTGCTGTGGAACTCGCTGGCCACGCGCGAGGTGCTGCTGCTGCAGCAAGCGCTGGAGGAGCGCCACGCGCTGCCCGCCGGCCCCGCCTGGGTGAACTACGTGCGCAGCCACGACGACATCGGATGGACCTTCGCCGACGAGGACGCCGCCCGCCTCGGCGTGAACGGCTTCGACCACCGGCAGTTCCTCAACCGCTTCTACGTCAACCGCTTCCCGGGCAGCTTCGCGCGCGGCGTGCCCTTCCAAGACAACCCAGCCACCGGCGACTGCCGCATCAGCGGTACCTGCGCCTCACTGTGCGGCATCGAGCAGGGCGACCCGCAGGGCGTGGCGCGCGTGCTGCTGCTCTACGGCGTGGCGCTGTCGACGGGCGGCATCCCGCTGCTCTACCTCGGCGACGAGATCGCCAGCCTGAACG
>JAFLDI010000229.1 GCA_017302485.1 Burkholderiales bacterium
GGGCAGGCCGGCTTCGGCCAGGCCGTGCTCGGCGAGAGCGGCCACGGCACCGGCCGCCCGGGCCTGCGCCAGGAAGTCGTGGGCGTCAAAGCGCTCGCCGCGCAGCGCGACGAAGAGGTCGCCCGCCTGCAGCGTGCGGGTGTCGGTGTGCACGCGCTCGATGACGAGCTCCGCCTCACCCAGCCGCACGGCATCGGGGCCGAGCAGCTGAGCGGCACGGCCGAGCGTCATCAGCGTCATGCCGTGGCCCTCGCGTGCAGCGCGCCGGCGGCCACGGCTGCGTCGGAGAAGGGGTGGCGAACGCCCTGGACCTCCTGGTAGTCCTCGTGGCCCTTGCCGGCGATCAGCACCACGTCGTTGGCGCCGGCGGCGGCCAGCGACTCGAGGATCGCCAGGCGACGGTCGACCTCGACCGTCAGCTTGAGCGTGCCCGCGCCATCGGACAGTCCGCCGACGATCTGGTCGATGATGGCCTGCGGCTCCTCGCTGCGCGGGTTGTCGCTGGTGACCACCACGCGGTGGGCATGGCGCTCGGCGATCGCGCCCATCAGCGAACGCTTGCCAGGGTCGCGGTCGCCGCCGCAGCCGAAGATGCACCACAGCTGGCCGCCACGCGCCTCGGCCAGCGGCTGGAGCGCCGCCAGGGCCTTGTCGAGGGCGTCTGGCGTGTGGGCGTAGTCGACCACCACCTCGGGCCCGCTGCCCTCGCCCACCACGCGCTGCATGCGTCCTGGTACCGGGGTCACCCGCGACGCGGCGGCCACCGCCTCGGGCAGCGGCACACCCAGTGCGCGCAGGCCGCCGATGACGACCAGCAGGTTGCTGACGTTGTAGTGGCCGATCAGGCCGGTGCGCGCCTCGACGCTGCGGTCGCCCTCGACCACCGAGAACACCAGACCACCGCCCTCCCAGCGCACATGCTGCGCCGACAGACGGGCCTCGCCCTCGACCGACACGGTCCACAGGGCCGGGCCGGTGCCGGCGATCTCGGCCACCAGTTCGGCACCGGTGGCATCGTCGACATTGATCACCGCCGCCTTCAGGCCCGGCCAGCTGAACAGCGCGCGCTTGGCGGCGCGGTAGGTGGCCATGTCGCCGTGGTAGTCCAGATGGTCCTGGGTGAAGTTGGTGAACAGCGCCACATCGATGGTGGTGGCGTCCAGCCGGTGCTCGACGATGCCGATCGATGATGCCTCGATGGCGCAGGCCGCGAAGCCGGCATCCACCATGCGGCGGAAACCCTGCTGGAGCACCACCGGGTCGGGCGTGGTGAGGCCGGTGTAGACGATCTCGCCGGCATCGCCGCCCGGCGTGGGGGGGGTACCCACGCCCAGCGTGCCCACCACGCCGCAGCGCCGACCCAGCAGAGCCAGGGCCTGTGCGGTCCACCAGGCGGTGCTGGTCTTGCCATTGGTGCCGGTGGTGGCCACCACCCTCAACGCGCTGCTGGGCTGACGATAGAAGGCGTTGGCGATCAGCGGCGTGGCGGCCTTGAGCCCCGGCAGCACGGCGATGCGCGCGTCATCGAAGCCAAAGGCGTCGACGCCGTCGGACTCGACCAGGCAGGTCGAGGCGCCAGCCTGCAGCGCGGCCTGCACGAAGCGACGCCCATCGGTGGCATAGCCCGGCCAGGCGATGAAGGCGTCACCGGGCTGAACCAGGCGGCTGTCGGTGCGCAGGGCACCGGTGACCCAGGAGCTGAGCCAGCGGGCGGCGGCGTCGGGATTCTTCAGTCGGGTCAGCGGCATCTCACTGCACCTTCGGGGACGGGGACTGGGGCGCCTGGGCGACCAGCTGCGGCTTGACTTCCATGTCGGGCGGCACACCCAGGGTGCGCAGCGCCTGTTCGACGACGACCTTGAACACCGGTGCGGCGACCAGGCCACCGTAATACACCCCGTTGCTGGGTTCATCGATCATCACGGCCACCACCACGCGCGGGTTGTCCACCGGCGAGAAGCCGGCAAACCAGGCGCGGTACTTGTGGCTGGCGTAGCCCTTGCCCTCCTGCTTGGCAGCCGTGCCGGTCTTGCCCCCCGCCGAATAACCCAGCGGCTGGGCCAGTGGCGCGGTGCCGTCCTTGCTGACGGTGCCGCGCATCATCTGGCGCAGCGTGCGGGCGGTTTCGGGACGGAACACGCGGGCCGGGGGCAGTGCTTCGCTGCCCTTGACCAGGGTCAGTGGAGCCAGCTCGCCATCACGGGCGATCGCGGTGTATGCGCGGGCGATCTGCAGCAACGAGGCCGACAGACCGTAGCCGTAGGCCATGGTGGCCTTCTCGACCGGCAGCCAGCTCTTCCAGGGCCGCAGCTTGCCGGTGGCGGTGCCAGGAAAGCCGATCTGCGGCTTCTGGCCAAAGCCCACGCTCTGGTAGAGCTCGCCCATGTGGCGTGTGTCGATGCGCTGAGCCAGCTTGACGGTGCCAACATTGGAGGACTTCTGGATGATCTGCGCCACCGTCATCTCGGGGCGCCCGTGGTCGCCGTCGTTGACACGCAGCGGACCGACCATGAAGGGCCGGGTGTCCAGCACCGACTCGGGACGCACCAGGCCTTCTTCCAGCGCGCGCCCGATGATGAAGGGCTTGACGGTGGAGCCGGGCTCGAAGACGTCGGTGATCGCGCGGTTGCGCAACTGGTTGCCGCTGAGGTTGCGGCGGTCGCCAGGCACGTAGCTGGGGTAGTTGGCCAGCGCCAGGATCTCGCCGCTTTGCGCATCGAGCACCACCACCGAGCCGGCCTTGGCCTTGTGCTGCTGCACGGCGTCGCGCAGGCGCTGGTAGGCCAGGGCCTGGACCTTGGAGTCGATGGTCAGCGTGACGTCACGGCCATCGCGCGGATCGACCGGGTCGCCCAACTCCTCGACGACGCGACCCAGGCGGTCCTTGACCACGGCGCGCGAGCCGCCCTGCCCCTTGAGCTGGCGCTGCAGGGCCAGCTCGATGCCCTCCTGGCCATGGTCCTCGATGTCGGTGAAACCGACGATGTGCGCGGCGGCTTCGCTTTCGGGGTAGCGGCGGATGTAGCCGGGCTCGAACTGCAGGCCCTTGATCTTCAACGCGCGCACCTGCTGCGCCACGCCATCGTCGACCTGGCGACGCAGCACCGCATAGGCACCGCCGTCGGCCAGGCGCTGGTCGACCTCCTTCACCGGCAGCTTCAGCAGCGTGGCCAGCGCCTTCTTCTGCTCGCCACTGGCCTGGAAGTGCTGCGGGTTGACGGCGATGGTGGGCGCATTGACGCTGATCGCCAGGATGCGGCCCTCGCGGTCGACGATGCGGCCACGATTGGCCGGCAGCGCGACGGTCGAGGCGTAGCGCTCCTCACCCTTCTTCTGGAAGAAGTCGGACTGCAGCACCTGGATGTAGAGGGCTCGGCCCGCCAGCACCAGCGAGCCCACGCCGAACAGCATCACCAGGAAGCGGCTGCGCCAGGGCGGGGTCTTGGAGGCCAGCAGCGGGCTGCTCGAATAGTTGACGCCACGCACCGACTGCACGCCTGTGCTGGCTGCGCGCTGGAAGAGCTTCACCGCAGGGCCCCCGACGCGCTGGAGGCGCTGCGCGCATCGCTGACATAGACCGTCACGTCGGGCGCGGCCATGCGCATGCCCAGCTTCTCGCGTGCCACGCGCTCGACGCGCAGGTGCGTGGCCTGCGCCTGGCGTTCGGCGTCCAGCCGCTTTTCGTCGGCCAGCAACTGCTTCTCGTCGCTCTTGGCCCGCTCGATCTCGACGAACAGGCGGCGCGACTCGTAGCTGGTGCGCACCAGGTACAGGCCGCTGGCCACCAGCGCGATCAGCAGCAGCACGGACAGGCGCATCATGCGAAGCCCTCCGAGGTGCGCTGGGCCACACGCAGCACCGCCGAGCGGGCACGCGGGTTGGCCGAGAGTTCGGCCTGGCCGGCGCGGATGCGCCCCAGCGCCTGCAGGCGCAGCGGCCGCGTGGGCGGCGCAAACGGCGCACGGCGATCCACCTCGGCGCGGCTCTCGCGGGCGATGAAGCTCTTGACGATGCGGTCTTCCAGCGAGTGGAAGCTGATCACCGCCAGGCGACCCCCCTCACGCAGCAGATCCAGCGCGGCACTCAGTCCCTGCTCGAGCTCTTCAAGCTCGGCGTTGACGAGAATCCGTAGAGCCTGAAATGTGCGCGTTGCAGGGTCCTGGCCCGGCTCGCGGGTCTTGACCGCGCGAGCCACGAGCTCGGCCAGCTCGCCTGTGGTTCGAACAGGCTTCCCGCTCGCCCGGCGAGCAACAAGCGCCTTTGAAATCGGTACAGCAAACCGTTCTTCCCCATAGTCGCGAATCACCTGTGCTATCTGGCGCTCGTCGGCGCGGGCCAAGAAATCCGCAGCGGACTCGCCACGGGTCGGATCCATGCGCATGTCCAGCGGACCGTCGAAACGGAAGCTGAACCCGCGCTCGGGGTTGTCGATCTGCGGCGAGGACACGCCCAGGTCCAGCATCACGCCGTCCAGCGTGCCGGCGCCACGCTCGGCGAGCAGTTCGACCATGGCGGTGAAGCTGGCGTGGCGGATCTCGAAGCGCGGATCGGTGATGGCGTGGGCGCCGGTGGTGGCCGCGGCCACCGCCTCGGGGTCCTTGTCGAAGGCGATCAGGCGGCCGGCAGGCGCCAGCCTGGACAGCAGCAGGCGCGAGTGGCCGCCGCGGCCAAAGGTGCCGTCCACATAGCAGCCGTCCGGCCGCGCAAGCACCGCCTCGACGGTTTCGTGCAGCAGCACGGTGGTGTGGGTGAACGGGGCGTCGCTCACGTCACATCACCATGTTGGCCAGGCCATCGGGCATCGGGCCGGCCAATGTGGCCTCTTCATTGGCCAGGTAGCGCTCGCGGTCCCAGATCTCCATGCGCGAGCCCATGCCCACCAGCATCAGGTCCTTGCCCAGGCCGGCCCACTGGCGCAACTCGGGCGACAGCAACACGCGCGAGCCGCCATCAATGTCGACATCCATCGCACTGCCGATGAACAGGCGCCGCCAGGCCTCGGAGCCCATCGGCAGCGCCATCAGCTTGCTGCGGAACTCCACCCAGGCCGGACGCGGGAACAGCAGCAGACAGCGGCTGGGGTGCTTGGTCACCGTCATCTGACCCGCGCACAAGGCGGCCAGCGCGTCGCGGAAACGGGCGGGAACGGTCACCCGCCCCTTGCCGTCCAGCGTCAGCGCAGACTCGCCTTGGAACACGAAATCAGACAAAGGAACCTACAAAAGTGCACTTTCCCCCACTTTAACCCACCACCCACCCGCGGTCAACGAACCCGAGCAAAAAATTCAATGAAATCAGTCACTTACACGCGATTGCAAAGGTGAATCGCGGTAAATTTCGCTTCACAAACAAGGACTTGGAAGGGGGTTCGAAAGTGAACCCTCAAGACCACCGCATCACCTTGACTGGACGCCCATCCAGTGCAGGCGTCAGACGGCTGACCAGGCCATCTCCCCACGGCAGTCACGAACGGGCGACGGCTTCCTGCCCACAGCAGCCGTAGGCCGCTGTGGGCCTCGACCGCTGCAGTATGCCAACGGTGGATTCAGCCAAGGACTGAGCGGCCTGGGGATGGCGGCGCTGTCGGGGGCGCCGAGGAGCGCAAACACCCCGGGGCGCGCGCCGCAGGCGCGCTTCGTGAACTGACTTGGTCGACACTGTTTGACCGCAGCGAGCCGCAGGCGAGCGTAGGGAGTTTGGCGACCACCCCGGGGCGTTGAGCACCGCAGGGGGCGGAGCGGGAACAGCAGACAGTCCCTGCGGACTGT
>JAFLDI010000023.1 GCA_017302485.1 Burkholderiales bacterium
GCCGGGCAGGGTGACGCCGGGCAGGCGCTTGAGCACCTCGCCGACGGTGCTGTCGCCGAAGCGGTCGATCTCCTCGCGGCCGATGACGATCTTGGCGGCGGTGGCCTGGCGGCGCTGCTCGGTGTCGTTGTTGCGCGCGCCGGTGACCTCGACCTGCTGCACCGGGGCCGATGCGGCGGCGGCTGGCGGAGCGGCACCCTGCGCCAGCGCCAGCGGAGCGGCCAGGGACAACAGGGTCAGCGCGGTGGCCTTCAGCGAAGCGGTCTGCACGGTGCCTGATTGTGGCCACCAGCGCGACGCCGCGCCGGTGCTTTGCCGTTCTTCACCTCAGGCCGCCGCCGGCCGGTACCCGCGCGGAATGGCCGCCAGCAGCCGCTTCGTGTAGTCCTGCTCGGGCGCGGCCAGGATCTGCGCCGCGCTGGCCTGCTCGACCACCTGGCCGTCCTTCATCACCAGCACCTCGTCGCTGATGAAGCGCACCACCGCCAGGTCGTGGCTGATGAAGACATAGGCCAGGCCCAGTTCGTCCTGCAGGTCCTTCAGCAGGTTCAGCACCTGCGCCTGCACCGACACATCCAGCGCGCTGACCGCCTCGTCGAGCACCAGCACCTCGGGCTCCAGCGTCAGGCAGCGCGCGATGGCGATGCGCTGGCGCTGGCCGCCCGAGAACTCGTGCGGGTACTTGCCAAAGGCCTCGGCGCCCAGGCCCACCTTGGTCAGCAGCGCCAGCGCGCGCGCCTGGCGATCGGCCGCATCGGCACCGATGCCGTGGATGGCCATCGGCTCGACCAGCGCCTGCCCGACGGTGAAGCGCGGGTTCAGCGAGGCATAGGGGTTCTGGAAGACGATCTGGATGCGCCGGCGCATCGCCAGTCGCTCAGCGTCGCTCAGCGTCAGCAGGTTGCGGCCGTCGAAGATCACCTCGCCTGCGGTGGGCTCGTGCAGGCGCAGCAGCGTCAGGCCCATCGTCGTCTTGCCCGAGCCCGACTCGCCCACCACGCCCAGCGTGTGGCCGCGGCGCAGCTGGAAGTTGACGTCCTGCACCGCCTTGAACTCGCGCTGGCCGAACAGGCCCTGGCGCAGGTAGAAGCTCTTGGCCAGCGCGCTGACCTGCAGCACCACCGGGGCCGCCGGGTCCTTGGCCTGACCCTGCTGGCGCGGCTGGCGGCCGGCGATGTGGTCGTCGATCACCGGCAGGCGCGCGGCGTTGTCGTCCAGGCTGGGGCGGCAGGCCAGCAGCGCCCGGGTGTAGGCGTCCTGCGGGTCACCGAACAGCTGCTGCGCCGTGCCGCGCTCGCGCACCGTGCCGTGGCGCATCACCACCACCTCGTCGGCGATCTCGCCCACCAGGCCCAGGTCGTGGCTGATGAACAGCATCGCCAGGCCGTGCTGGGCCTTCAGCCGCGCCAGCAGCTCGATGATCTGGCGCTGCACGGTCACGTCCAGCGCGGTGGTGGGCTCGTCGGCGATCAGCAGGCGCGGCTCGCAGGCCAGCGCCATCGCGATCATCACCCGCTGCTGCTGCCCCCCCGACAGCTCGTGAGGGTAGGCCGACAGGCGCCGTCGCGGCTCGGGGATGCCCACCTCGGCCAGCAGCTCCTCGGCGCGTGCCAGCGCGGCGCGGCGCGACAGGCCCAGGTGCTGGCGCAGCGGCTCGCAGAGCTGGTCACCGATCGTGAAGACCGGGTTCAGCGAGCTCATCGGGTCCTGAAAGACGCAGGCCACCTCGCGCCCGCGCAGGGCGCGCAGCCGCGCGGGCGTGGCCTGCAGCAGATCCTCACCCTGCCACAGCACGCGGCCGCTGCACTCGGCGTTGTCGGGCAGCAGGCGCACGATCGACATCGCCGTGACGCTCTTGCCCGAGCCCGACTCGCCCACCAGCGCCACCGTGCGGTGGGCCGGCACGTCGAAGCTCACCGTCTGGCCGTCGCGGCCCACGGCAGGGGCGTGGCGCGCCACGCCGCCCTCCTGGCCCATGCGAAAACGCACGGCCAGATCCTGAACACTCAGCAGTGGCGCGCTCATTCCAGTCCCCTCAGCTTCGGGTCCAGCGCATCGCGCCAGGCGTCGGCCATCAGCGAGAAGGCGGTGACGAAGACCGCCATGAAGGCGGTGGCCGCGGCCAGCTGCCACCAGAAGCCCAGGATCAGCTCGCTTTGCGCATCGGCCAGCATCGTGCCCCAGCTGACCTGGTCCACCGGCACGCCCAAGCCCAGGTAGCTCAGGATCACCTCGCTCTTGATGAAGCCCACCACCAGCAGGCTCATGCGCACCAGCACCACATGGCTGATGTTGGGCAGGATGTGGCGGAACATGCGCACGCGGTGGCTGGCGCCGATGGCCTCGGCGGCACGCACGTACTCGCGGCTGCGGTGCTTCATGAACTCGGCGCGCACCTGGCGGTACAGCCCGGTCCAGCCCACCAGACCCAGGATCAGCACCACGGTGCCGATGCCGCGCCCGAACACCGCCGCGAACGCAAAGATCAGCAGGATGTCGGGGATGGCGGTGAAGACGTTGTAGAGCCACTCCAGGAAGTCGCCCACCTTGCCGCCGAAGTAGCCCGACAGCGCCCCCAGCAGGGTGCCGATCAAGGTGGCCAGCAGCGCCGCCAGCACGCCCACGAAGACAGAGATCTCGGTGCCCTTGACCGCCTTGGACAGCACGTCGCGGCCCAGGCGGTCGCCGCCCAGCGGCAGGGTCTCGGCGCGCGCGCTCTCGCTGCTGCGGTAGCTCTTGGCGCGCTCGGCCCACTCGGCGTAGCGCGGCGCCAGCGGGTCGATGTCGCTGAGGTCGACATTCGGGCCCTTGGGTTGCTCCACACTGCCCGTCGCCTGCGCGGCACGCGGGCCCAGGAAGGTGGGGGGCGCGTTCGGCACGCCCACTTCGGTCTGCCAGTCGGCCGCCACCAGGCGCAGGGCGGCCGCCGCGATCAAGACCAGGAAGGCCAGCACCACCGCCATCGACACCAGGCCCACCCGGTCGGCCTTGAAGCGCCGCCAGCCGGCCTGCCACACGCCCTCCGAGCGGGACATACCCAGGATGACGGTGCCACTCATTTCAGAACCACCCGCGGGTCCACCGCCTTGTAGAGCAGGTCGGTGCCCAGGTTGATCAGCATGGTCAGCATCGCCAGGTAGACGGTGACCGCCTGGATCACCGGGTAGTCGCTGCGGTTGACGGCCAGCAGCACCTCGCGGCCCAGGCCGGGGATCGAGAAGAAGACCTCGATCAGGAAGGAGCCCACGAAGATGCCCGGCAGCGCCAGACCGATGTTGGTGAGGATGGGGATCATCGCGTTGCGCAGCACATGCTTGAACAGCACGCGGCGCTCGCCCAGGCCCTTGGCACGGGCGGTGCGCACATAGTCCTGGCCCAGCTCGTCGAGGAAGAAGCTGCGGTACAGCCGCGTCTGCGGCGCCACGCCCACCATCACCGCCAACAGCACCGGCAGCGGCGCATAGCGCAGCAGGTTGGTCAGCGTGGAATCGCTCCAGCCCTGCACCGGGAACCAGCCCAGCTGGAAGGCGAACACGTACTGGCCAACGATCACGTAGACCAGAAAGGAGATCGACAGCGCCACCGTGGTGATCACCATCAGCGCACGGTCGGTCAGCGAGCCGCGCACATAGGCCACGCCCAAGGCGATGGGCACCGCCAGCAGGGTGTCGAGCAGCAGGATCGGGCCCATCACCGTCAGCGTGGCCGGCAGCCTGGTGGCGAACAGATGAGCCACCGACTCCTGTGTGGCCCAGCTGCGGCCCCAGTCGAAGGTGGCGATCTGCTTGAGGAAGATGCCCAGCTGCACCCACCACGGCTCATTCAGGCCCAGCTGTTCGCGGATCGCCTCGACCTGCTCGGGCGTGGCGTTCAGGCCGCCCAGGATCTCGGCCGGGTCGCCGCCAAAGAACTTGAACAGCACGAAGACCAGCGCCACCACGCCCAGCAGCGTGGGCACCATCTGCCACAGTCGTCTCAACAGGTAGGCGGCCATGAACTCCTCTTGTGCCAGCCAGGATCCGGCGCAGTGTAGTGGCGAGGGAGCCGTCACCAGGGCCATGGCTTTCCCGACCGCACGGCGCACACGGGGATCGGCACAATCGCCCCCGATGCTGCGACTGTTCCTTCTCCCGATCCTGCTGCTGGCCGCACTGGCCGGCCCGGCCCACGCCGCCGAGCCGCCGCGCGTGTTGCGCTACGCCTTCCCGATCGCCGAGACCGGCTTCGACCCGGCGCAGGTCTCCGACCTGTACTCGCGCACCGTGGTGGCCAACATCTTCGAGTCGCCGTTGACCTACGACTTCCTGGCCCGCCCGGCCCGGCTCAAGCCGCAGACCGCCGAATCGCTGCCTGTGCCCAGCGACAACTTCCGCACCTGGACCCTGCGCATCCGCCCCGGCATCTACTTTGCTGACGACCCGGCCTTCGGCGGTCAGCGCCGCGAGCTGGTGGCCGAGGACTACGTCTACTCCGTCAAGCGCCTCTATGACCCGGCGCTCAAGAGCCCGGTGGTCTCGCAGCTCGAAAACGCCCGGCTTCTGGGCCTGTCCGAACTCAAGCGCGCGGCGATCAAGGACAAAACGCCCTTCCCTTACGAGCGCGAGGTCGAGGGCGTGCGCGCCTTGGACCGCTACACCCTGCAATTCCGCCTGGCCGCGCCGGCCCCGCGCTTCGACTATGTGCTGGCCGACAGCGCCATGATCGGCGCGGTGGCGCGCGAGGTGGTCGAGCATTACGGCAAGCAGATCATGGCCCACCCGGTGGGCACCGGGCCGTTCCGCCTGGCGGCATGGAAGCGCTCGTCGAAGATCGTGCTCGAGCGCAATCCCGGCTTTCGCGAGCAGCACTATGACGAGCGCCCCGAGCCGGGCGACACCGAGGGCGAAGCCATCGCCCGGCGTCTGGCCGGCCGGCGCCTGCCGATGCTCGACCGGGTCGAGATCTCCATCGTCGAGGAGTCGCAGCCGCGGCTGCTGGGCTTTCTGAACGCCGAGCACGACTACCTGGACCGCCTGCCGCCCGAGCTCTCACCGATGGCCGCGCCCGGCGGCCAGCTCGCGCCCCACCTGGCGAAGAAGGGCGTGCAGCTGCAGCGCACGCTGGGTGCCGACATCGGCTACAGCTACTTCGCGATGGAGCACCCGGTGGTGGGCGGCTACGCGCCGGCCCAGGTGGCACTGCGCCGGGCGATTGCGCTGGCCTACGACACCCAGGCCGAGAACGTCCAGGTGCGCAAGGGTCAGGCGGTGGCCGCCCAGTCCATCGTGCCGCCGCACACCACCGGCTACGACCCGGCCTTCAAGAGCGAGATGAGCGACCAGGACCTGGCCCGCGCCCAGGCCCTGCTCGACCTGCATGGCTGGGTCGACCGCAACGGCGATGGCTGGCGCGATCGGCCCGATGGGCAGCCGCTGCTGATCGAGTACGCCACCCAGCCCGACCAGGCCTCGCGTGTGCTGACCGAGATCTGGCAGCGCGCCTTCAACGCGCTGCGCATCCGCGTGCAGTTCAAGCCCGCCAAGTGGCCCGAGAACCTCAAGGCCTCGCGCGCCGGCAAGCTGATGATGTGGGGCGTGGCCTGGAGTGCCACCACGCCCGATGCCAGCTACATGCTGGACCTGCTGTACGGTCCCAGCAAGGGACAGGCCAACCATGCACGCTTCAACCTGCCCGAGATGAACGAGCTCTTCGAGCGCCAGGCGGTGCTGCCCGACGGCCCCGAGCGCCTGGCCCTGATCGAGCGCATCAAGCGCCTGGGCGTGGTCTTCATGCCCTACAAGATCAACAACCACCGCCTGCTCACCGACCTGCTCCACCCCTGGGTGGACGGCTACCGACGGCACCCGTTCATGCGCGAGACCTGGCGCTATCTGGATGTCGACCCGGTCCGCCAGGCCGCGGCGCACTGAGCCATGGGTACCCGTCGCGACCTGATCCGAGCCGGTGCCGCGCTGGGTCTGCTGCCGGCACTGTCCCCGGCCCAGCCGCTGTCCACCGGCGAGCGCGTGCTGCGCTACGCCTTCCGCACCGCCGAGACCGGCATGGACCCGGTGCGTGTCAACGACCTCTACTCGCGCACCCTCACCGCCCATCTGTTCGAAGGTCTCTACACCTACGACCACCTGGCGCGCCCGGTGAAGTTCCGACCGTTGACCGCGGCCGCCCTGCCCGAGTCCAGCGACAACTACCGCACCTGGACCGTCCGCGTGCGCCCTGGCATCTTCTTTGCCGACGACCCGGCCTTTGGCGGCCGGCGCCGCGAGCTGGTGGCCGAGGACTACGTCTACTCGATCAAGCGCTATGCCGACCCGCTGCTCAAGAGCCCGAACTGGGGCTACGTCGACAGCTACCAGCTGCTGGGCCTGGCCGAGCTGCGTCGGCGCGCACAAGGCGGCAAGCCCTTTGACTACGACACGCCGATCGAGGGCCTGCGCAGCCTGGACCGCTACACGCTGCAGATCCGCCTGAGCGAGCCGCGGCCGCGCTTCATCGAGTTCCTGGCGGTCGGCGACCTGATGGGCGCCATGGCCCGCGAGGTGGTCGAACACTACGGCGAGCGCACGCCCGAACATCCGGTGGGCACCGGGCCCTTCGTGCTGCAGCAGTGGCGCCGGGCCTCGCGCATCGTGCTGGTGCGCAACCCGCAGTACCGCGAGCGCGTCTACGAGGCCGAGCCCGCTGCCGATGACGAGGAAGGCCAGGCCCTGCTGGCGCGCTTCAAGGGCCGGCGCCTGCCGATGGTCGACCGGGTCGAGATCTCGATCGTCGAGGAGTCACAGCCGCGCTGGCTGGCCTTTCTCAATGGCCAGCACAACTTCATCGAACAGGTGCCAGCCGACTTCGTCGAGCAAGCCCTGCCTGGCGGCGAGCTGGCGCCTTACCTGGCCCAGCAGGGCGTCAAGGCCTGGCGCAGACTGCGATCCGACGCATCGATGGTCTTCTTCAATCTCGATGACCCGGTGGTCGGTGGCTACACGCCCGAGCGGGTGGCGCTTCGCCGGGCCATCGGCCTGGGGCTGGACGTGGGGCGTGAGATCCGCGTGGTGCAGCGCGGCCAGGCCCGTGTGGCCCATGCGCCGATCGTGCCCAACACCCTGTCCTTCGACCCCTCGCTGCAGACCGAGATGGGCCAGTACGACCCTGCCCGCGCCCGCGCGCTGCTCGATCTCTACGGCTGGACCGACCGCAATGGCGACGGCTGGCGTGAGCGCCCCGACGGCAGCCCGCTGACCCTGGTCTGGAGCATCGAGGACAACCAGCGCGCGCGCCAGCTCTCCGAGCTGTGGCTGCGCGACCTGCGCACGCTGGGCCTGCGTGTCGAGTTCAAGACCGGCAAGTGGCCAGAGCTGCTCAAGGCGGCCCGCGCCGGCGCGTTCCAGATGTGGCACGTCGGCAACCTGGCGGCCGCGCCCGACAGCCAGGGCGCGCTGCAGCGCTATGACGGCAGCCAGGTTGGCGGACAGAACATGGCGCGCTTCCGTCGCCCCGAGTTCGATGCGATCTACAAACGCCTGTCGGCCCTGCCCGACGGCCCCGAGCGCGAGACCCTGTTCCGCGAGGCGGTGCGCCTGACCGTGGCCTGGATGCCCTACAAGGTGCGCTGGCACAGCCTGGTCACCGACCTGGCCCATGCGCCGGTGCACGGCTACCGCCGCCCGCTGTTCTGGCAGGACTGGTGGCACATGGTCGACGTCGACCCGGCGCCGGCCCGCACCTGAATGAGTGACGGCGCGCCGCCCCCAGGCCCGAGCCGGCGGCAGTGGCTGCAGACCGCCGCCGGCCTGGGCCTGGCCCCCAGCTGGGCGATGGCCGGCCCGGACGAGAAGGTGCTGCGCATCGCCTTCGCCACCGCCGAGACCGGCTTCGACCCCACGCAGGTCAACGACATCTATTCGCGCAGCGTCACCGCCCACATCTTCGAGGCGCTCTACGCCTTCGACCACCTGGCGCGCCCCGCCCGCATCAAGCCCTTGACGGCCGAAGGCATGCCGCAGGTGTCCGAGGACTTCCGCACCTGGACCTTCCGCGTGCGCCCGGGCATCTTCTTTGCCGACGATCCTGCCTTCGGCGGCCGCCGGCGTGAACTGGTGGCCGAGGACTATGTCTATGCCATCAAGCGCTACGCCGACCCGAAGCTCAAGAGTCCGCTGTGGGGCTACACCGAGAGCTACGGTCTGGTGGGTCTGGCCGAGGCGCGGCAGCGCGCGATCGACGGCAAACGTCCGTTCGACTACGACAGCCCGGTCGAGGGACTGCGCGCACTGGACCGCTACACCCTGCAGATCCGCCTGCGCGAGCCGCGCCCTCGCTTTCTGGACTTCATCGCCGCCTCTGACCTCTACGGCGCCGTGGCCCGCGAGGTGGTCGAGCACTATGGCGAACAGGTCACCGAGCACCCAGTGGGCACCGGTCCGTTCAGGCTGGCCCAGTGGCGCCGCGCCTCGCGCATCGTGCTGACGCGCAATCCGCAGTACCGCGAGCGCCTCTACGACGCCGAGCCCGCTGCCGACGACGCCGAAGGCCAGGCCCTGCTGGCACGCTTCAAGGGCCGGCGTCTGCCGATGGTCGATCGGGTCGAGATCGACATCGTCGAGGAGGCCCAGCCGCGCTGGCTGGCCTTTCTGAACGGCGAGCACGACCACATCGATCGTGTGCCGGCCGAGTTCATCAGCCAGGCGGTGGTGGGTGACGAACTCGCGCCCCATCTGGTCAAGCGCGGCGTGCAGGGCCGGCGCACCCTGCGCGCCGACTACTACGCCAGCTTCTTCAACATGGAGGACCCGCTGGTGGGTGGCTACACGCCCGAGAGGGTGGCGCTGCGCCGCGCCATCTCGCTGGGCATGGACATCGAGCGCGAGATCCGCGTCGTCCACCGCGGCCAGGGCCTGGCCTGCCAGTCACCCTACTGCCCGCACAGCACCGCCTGGCGGTCCGACTACAAGAGCGAGATGGGCGACTTCGACCCCGCCCGCGCCCAGGCCCTGCTGGACCTGTACGGCTATGTCGATCGCGACGGCGATGGCTGGCGCGAACAGCCTGACGGCTCGCCACTGACCATGGTCTGGTCGATCGAGGCCAACCAGCGCGCGCGGCAGATCTCGGAGCAGTACCTGCGCGACATGACGCGCCTGGGCCTGCGCATCGAGTTCAAGGTGGGCAAGTGGCCCGAGCTGGTCAAGGCCGCGCGCGCCGGCCAGTTCCAGGTCTGGCACATCGGCAACCAGGCGGCCACGCCGGACAGCCTGGGGCAGCTCACCCGCTACGACAGCCGGCAGCTGGGCTCGCAGAACTTCGCCCGCTTCAAGCGCCCCGAGATGGACGTGCTGTTCGACCGCCTGGCGCGACAGCCCGATGGCCCCGAGCGCCTGGCCGGCTTTGCCGAGGCGGCGCGCATCGCGGCGGTGTGGATGCCTTACCGGGTGCGCTTCCACACCATCCAGACCTGGCTGGCCCACCGGCCGGTGATCGGCTACCGTCCGCCGCCCTTCTGGCAGGAGTGGTGGCACATGGTGGACGTGGTGCGCTGAACGCTGTCAGCGTGGCCGGGCCAGCCACTGCTGCAGGAACTGCACCGCGACCCGTACCTTGGCCGACTGGGTCGGTCGCTGCGGCGTCACCGCCCAGACCGAGGCCGCTTGCTGCCACGCCGGCAGCACCGGCTGCAGACGCCCGGCGGTCAGCTCGTCGGCCACATCCCAGCGTGAACGCAGCACCACGCCACGGCCCTCCAACGCCCACTGCACCGCCACCTCGCCGTGGTTGGTGGACAGCGGCCCGGTCACCTTGACGCTGGCCACGGCCCCCCCGGGGCCCAGCAGGCGCCACACGCCGAAGGGATGGTCGCGCTCCTTGATCACCAGGCAGTCGTGCTGCGCCAGGTCCTGCGGCGTGCGTGGCTGCCCGGCGCGGGCCAGGTAGGCCGGGGCGGCGCACAGCAGGCGGTGGTTGTCCAGCAGGCGGTGGGCCACCAGGTGCGGCGCGATCTCGTCGCCGATGCGCACATCCAGATCAAAGCCCTCGGCCGCCGGGTCGACCAGTCGATCCACCACCTCGAAGCGCACCGACAGCCCCGGGTGGCGTTCGACCAGTGCCGACAGCGCCGGTGCCACCACGCGCCGGCCAAAGCCCAGGCTGGAGCACACCCGCAACAGGCCGCGTGGCTCGCGCCGGCCGCTGCCCGCCGCCTGCACCAGTTGGTCCATGGCCTCCAGCACCTCCAGCGCATGCCGGTAGACCGCCTCGCCGGCCTCGGTCACGGTGACGCGCCGGGTGGTGCGGCTCAGCAGCGGCGTACCCAGCGCCTGCTCCAGCACACGGATGCGTTTGCTGACATAGGCCGGCGAGGCCCCCAGTTCCTGGGCCGCGGCACTGAAGCTGGCGCGGCGCGCCACCACGGTGAAGACGCGCAGGTCATCCTGCAAAGGCATGGCGGACATGTCTGACGGGGCTGAGGGAAGCAACCCGCACTATGCACGATCCGTGGAAGATCAATCCACGCGACTCGCATTGCCATCGCGACGTGCATGACGACAATCCTGCCATCCCTTGCCACTGGACGCCCCCATGACCCGCACCCACCGCATCGCCGTCATTCCCGGAGATGGCATTGGCCAGGAAGTGATGCCCGAGGCCCTGCGCGCGCTGCGCGCCGCCGCCGATCGCTTCGGCTTCGCGCTCGACCTGCTGGAGATTCCCTGGGCCAGCTGCGACTGGTACCAGGCGCACGGCGAGATGATGCCCGCCGATTGGAAGGCGCAGTTGCAGGGCGTCGACGCCATCCTCTTCGGCGCGGTGGGCTGGCCGGCCACGGTGCCTGACCATGTTTCGCTGTGGGGCTCGCTGCTGAAGTTCCGCCGCGAGTTCGACCAGTACATCAACCTGCGCCCGGCGCGGCTGTTCGACGGCGTGGCCTGTCCCCTGGCCAACCGCCGCCCCGGCGACATCGACATGCTGATCGTGCGCGAGAACACCGAGGGCGAGTACACCAAGCTCGGCGGCGTGATGTTCGAAGGCACCGAGCGCGAGATCGTGATCCAGGAATCGGTGTTCAGCCGCGTGGGCTCCGAGCGTGTGCTGCGCTACGCCTTCGAGCAGGCCATGCAGCGCCCGCGCCGCCATCTGACCGTGGCCACCAAGAGCAACGGCATCGCGATCAGCATGCCCTGGTGGGATGCGCTGGCCGAGCGCATCGGCGCCGAGTACCCGCAGGTCACGGTGGACAAGCAGCACATCGACATCCTCAGCGCCCGCTTCGTGCTGCAGCCGCAGCGCTTCGACGTGGTGGTGGCCACCAACCTGTTCGGCGACATCCTCTCCGACCTGGGCCCGGCCTGCACCGGCACGATCGGCCTGGCGCCGTCGGCCAACCTCAACCCCGAGCGGCGCTTTCCCAGCCTGTTCGAGCCGGTGCACGGCTCGGCGCCGGACATCTTCGGAAAGAACATTGCCAACCCGATCGCCATGGTCTGGTCGGCCGCGCTGATGCTGGATTTCCTGGGCGAGTGCGCCGCCCATGACGCCATCGTGGCGGCGATCGAGGCGGTGCTGCGCGATGGTCCGCGCACGCCCGACCTGGGCGGCGCGGCCAGCACCACCGCGCTGGGCGAGGCGATCGCCGCAGCGCTGTGAGGCTTACGGCAACGCTGAACAAGTCCCTCGCGGCGTGCGCATCCCTGCTTCGGGCGGTCTGCGGCGTTGCACATCCTCGCCATAGCCCCGGCTATGGCTGTGGTGTGCGCCTGGCAGCCCATCCCGAATCAGGGCGCGCCCATCCGCGGCGACTTGTTCAGCGTCGCCTTACTCCTGCGAACCACCGAAGCCGAACAGGCTCAGCAGGCTGGTGAACAGGTTGAACAGCGAGACATACAGACCCACCGTGGCCATCACGTAGTTCGTCTCGCCGCCGTGCACGATGCGGCTGGTCTCGAACAGGATCAAGCCGGCCGACAGCAGCGCCACCATGGCCGACACCGCCAGGCCCAGCGCCGGGATCTGCAGGAACACCGCGGCCAGACCGGCCAGCAGCGCGATCACCATGCCGGCGAACAGGAAGCCGCCCATCGCGCTGAAGTCGCGCTTGCTGCTCAGTGCCCAGGCCGACATGGCCAGGAAGGTGACCCCTGTGGCGCCCAGCGCCAGCATCACCACCTGGGCGCCGCCCGGCAACGACAGCGAACGCGCCAGCAAGGGGCCTAGCGTGTAGCCCATGAAGCCGGTCAGCGCGAACACCGCTGGCAAGGCCCAGCCGCTGTTGCGCAGCTTGTGCACCGCGAACAGCAGGCCAAAGTAGCCCACCAGGGTCAGCAGGATGCCGGGCGCAGGCCACTGGAAGGCCACGCCCAGCGCGGCCACCGCGGCGCTGAACAGCAGCGTCATCGACAGCAGCGCATAGGTGTTGCGCAGCACGCGGCGGCGCTCGGCGGGCAGGTCGGCGGTGCCCGCAGCAGCCACGGGCAGGCGGGAGGTCGTGGTGGTGGAACTCATCGAGTCCATGGTGTTGGCTCCTTGCAGGGGTGGGTGATTCACAGCGACAGTTCAGGCGCGGCCCGCGGCAGCCGGCGCGGCGCCGCACCGCGGCTGCGCAGGCGCAGCAGATAACGGGCGGCGCGGGCCAGGGCCAGATCCAGGGCGGTGCGCCAGTCATGGGCCACCGAGGTCACCACCACCGGACCCTGACCGTCGGTGCGCAGCTCGATCTGGCAGCGCTTGTCGACACCGCCGCGCGGCCCGTTCAGGTCGGACAACTGCACGTCGGCGCGGGGCACCAGCCAGGACAGGCGGCGCAGCACGAATCGCACGCGCCGCTCGGCCAGCTCGCGCAGCGCTTGCGCCTGGGGGTGACGGGATCTGAACAGCACTTGCATGGCAGGTCTCCTTGGGGTGAACCCAGTCTGAGGAAAGTGGGGCTCTTGAAAAAGCAGGGACGGTGTGAAGGACACTTCGAGAAAACCGAAGCTTTTGCAGCAGCATCAGTCCGGCGCGCGCGGCGGTTCGTCGCCGTACTGGCGGCGCAGCCGGGCCAGGCCCTGGCGGAAGGCCTCGGCGTCGCCATGCTCGAAGAAGCGCGGATAGCGCTCGTGGGCACCTCGGATGCGCCGCGCATGCTTGATCGGGCACCAGTACTGCTCGGTGCGCGCCGCCACCTCGCGGGCATAGGCCGCCACGCCGTTGCCGTACGAGCAGTAGAAGCAATTGAACTTCTCGATCGCGTTCAGGTAGGGCAGGTCCTCGCGGTCGAACACCAGGTAGTCCGAGCGACGCACCTGGGGGATGCGGTAGACCGGAAAGCAGATCGCCTGGTAGATGGTGACGAACAGGTCCATCAGCAGGAACGGGATCCAGCCCAGGTAGATCACCGGCGCAGTCAGGATGGCCAGGGCACTGGAGCGGCGCAGGAAGCGCCACAGCCCCACCTTGTAGCGGCGCTGCTGGGACGCCCACTCACCCGCCAGCTGCGCACGGCGGGTCTGCCAGTCCTCGCGCTGCTGTCGATACTCCTCTTCGACGTCCTCCTGCAGCGCGCGAATCCTGTCCAGCAGCTCATCCAGGTGCTTGCTCATGTCATCGACTCCACGGTGTTGGCGACCGCCGGCGCAGATCGGCGCATCGGAGTGGATTTCAAGTGGCTCGCCGCGGTGTCGTGACATCGGTTTTCCCTGACAAACGATCAAGGAAACGCTGCTTTGTCAGTGGCCGTTCAAACCCCACATTCCGCTGCATCGAGGTGTCGGCCAGACGGCCCCATCCGGGCCGCGCGGCACCTTGATGTCATCGGAGAACCGCCATGCGCAGCTACCCCCGCAACAGCCCCGAAGCCGCCGCGCGCATCGTCGCGCTGGTCCTGGTCGCCGACGGCCATGTCTGCCGCTCGGAAATCGATGCCCTGCAGCGCCTGCAGGTCGAACCCACGCTGGGCCTGGCGCCTGGTCAGTTCGCCCAGGTGGTGCACACGATGTGCGAGGACCTGCTGGCCGGCGCCTATGCGGGCGGCTCGATGCTGTGCAGCATCGATGAGCCGACGCTGGCTGCGCTGCTGGCCGAGATCGACGACCCGGCACTGCAGTCCGCCACGCTGCAGCTGGCGGCCGCGGCGGCTGAGGCCGACCAGCATCTGTCGGACGCCGAGGCGATGCTGGTGTCGGCGGCCCGGCGCCAGTGGCGACTGTCGGCCGAGCCGGTGCCGCTGCTGATGGCGGCCTGACCGCCTTGGCGATCAGCGGGCCCGCGCCGCGGACAGGATCTGCTGCACCAGCGGATGGTGCTGGCCACGGCGCGAGCGGATGGCGTGGATCTCTTCCTTCACGCCCTCGCAGCGACCCAGCAGACGCAGGCCCTGCATCAGGCCGATGTCATCGGCACCCAGCCGGCTGACCGGGAACACGCCCAGGCCACGGGCGGCAAACACCGCCAGCAACGCGCTGTCCTCGAACTCGCCCACGACGGTCGGCCGCAGGCCCAGGGTGTCGAACCACAGCTCCAGGGTCAGGCGAAGCGCCGAGTGGCTGGTGGGCAGCAGCACCGGCAGATCGGACAGACACTGCGGGAAGTGATCGCGCTGGCTGCGCCCCACCCACTGCGCCGGCCCGTACCACTCGACCGGCGCATCGATCAGCAGCTCGCTGCTCAGCCGCAGGTTGGGGTTGCGCGGTGCGGCCTGACCGGCCAGCACCAGGTCCAGGTGGTGCAGGGCCAGCTCGCCCAGCAGTTGCTCCACCTCGCCCTCGTGGCACACCAGACGCAGGCGCGGCGTGTCCAGCACCGGCTCGAGCAGCGCATGGGCGGCCAGCTTGGACAGCCCATCCGACAGGCCCACCGACAGCCGGGCCACCGGGCCGCTGGCCGCTTCGCGCACCTCATCGGGCAGGGTCTGGCCCAGCCGGAAGATGTCCTCCGCCCGGGCGAAGGCCGCCTGGCCAGCCTCGGTCAGCGTCACGCCGCGGCCAGCGGGCTTGAGCAACTGGTGGCCCAGCGACTTCTCCAGCTCGCGCACCTGGGCGCTGACGGTCTGCACGGCCATGTCGAGCCGGGCCGCCGCGCGGGCGAACCCGCCCTCCTTGGCGACCACCCAGAAGTAGTGCAGGTGGCGGTAGTTGAGCATCGGCGCCTCACTTCGAAAAAACCGAAAGTCTGCGCAGACAGACCATGGTGGTTCCGAAAGGTTCCAAGCCTCAGACTGTGCCCGCCCGTGTTGCGGAAGGAGTCGCGGCAATGTTCCATGCCTTGAGCTGGTCGGTGGTTGGTGTCCTGTTGGCCCTGTGGTCCCTGACCATGTGGCTGCTGCACACCGTGGCGGTGTGGACCGTGTCCAGCGCCGGCGCGCTGTCGGGTGCGGCTGGGCAGGCCGGGTCGATCGACCTGCCCGCCTGGATACCCACCGCATGGACCGAGCCGCTGCTGGCGCTGGCCGGCGGCCTGGGTGCGCTGTTGGACGGCCTGCTGCAGGCCGCGCCCGCACTGGCGGGCGGCCTGAGCGTGATGGCCTGGGTGCTGTGGGGCCTGGTCAGCCTGACGCTGCTGCTGCTGGGCGGCGCGATGCACCTGCTGATCTCGGTGTGGCAGCGCCCGCGCCGTGGATCCGGCACATCGATGAACGGCGCGTCGATGGCACGCGGATGACGATCATCGCCGGGCCGGCTGCCGGTGCGGTCGCCTGCTGTCCCATCCTGCTTAGTGGCCCTTCTCCATCGGCGACTGGACGATGGCGTCGAACTCGGTCTGGCTGAGGTGCTGCGGGGTGTAGCGGCCGCCCTGCTGGCTCAGCGTCTTCGTGTAGGCACGCAGATGATTGCGTGAGCCGCGCAGCAGCTGGTCGTAGACCATCAGGATGTCGGCATTGTCGATGCCGGCCTGCTGTGTCTGGAGGTCGTGGATGTCCAGCTCCTCGATCTGGACACCCACCTTCAAGGCGTCGATCAGGCTGGTATTGCTGGCCGCCACCAGTTCGGCATACAGCGCCTGGAATGCCGGGCTGCGGAACTGCCCGACCGGCAGGCCGGCCAAGGGATCGGGCAGCTGGTAGCGGTCCAGCAGGGTCTTGATGGCCTGGGTATGCCTAGCCTCGCTGGCCGCGATGTTGCCAAAGATGGGCAGCGCCGGCCAGCGCTGCGCGCTCTGCGTGTAGACCGCCTGCGCCAGGGCTTCCTCCTCGCGCATGAAGGCGAGGCTGGCGGCCTCCATCGAGGAGGGCATGTCCAGGGCATAGGCGTCGAGGCGCGCGGACAAGGCCTGGGCGTTCTTCGAGGGCGCGCCGTTGGCGTCCGCCTTCGTGCCGGGGCCGGCGCTGTCGCCGCCGCCGCAGGCACTCAGTGCCACCGTCATCAAGGTGGCGAACACCCAGCGGCGGGTGTGTGGTCGCGTGAAGGATGTCATGGTCATCTCCTGGGGTGAATGGATTCAGGGGCGGCTGGGCTGACAGGCCTCGCGTCGAGGCAGGTCCGCTGAGGCTGTCGGCCCGGGACGGGCTGAGTGCGGGGCGTCGGGCGGTGCAATGCATGCCGGTCCGCCTGAGGCGGGCGGCGTCGCACAGTCCGGACGTGCCCGCACGGCCATGCTGTCGGCCGGTTGCAGGCGTCGGGCCTGGAAGCCCGCGCCATAGGCCAGGCCGGATGAGGCCGCGCCCGTCGCACCTCGACCACCGCCCTGCCCGCCTGGCCCCTGGGCCAGGGCAACATCCGACATCAGCAGCATGGGCAGCAGCAGCGTCAGGGCGGTGAGGGTGGAGTGGCGGTGCGGCGTCACGGTCAGGCTCGAGGAAGTGCGCAGTGAAGCCATCATCGACGCCGGATGTCACACCGCCATGTCCTGCGCGGGACGGTCGGTGCCAGCGCGTTTCACTGTGTTTCACGCGTCCGGCCAGTCCACTGGCGGCGGTAGACTGGCCTCGACATGCAAGCCCCGACGCCCGCTCGTGTGCTGGTGGTCGACGACGACCCGGCCCTGCGCGCGTTGCTGCGCGACTACCTGGGCCTGAGCGGCTTCACGGTCGACGAGGCCGATGGCGGCGAACAGATGCGCCAGCGCATGGCGGCCGCGCCGCCTGACCTGGTGGTGCTGGACATCATGCTGCCGGGTGAGGACGGCCTCAGTCTGGCACGCGCGCTGCGAAGGACTTCGAACCTGCCGATCCTGATGCTGTCGGCGCGCGGTGACGAGATCGATCGCGTGGTCGGCCTCGAGGTGGGGGCCGATGACTACCTGGCCAAGCCCTTCAGTCCCCGCGAGCTGCTGGCCCGCATCCGCGCGCTGCTGAGGCGCTCCGGGCCGGCCGTGCCGACCGGCGCCTCCGAGGCCTTGCCGGATCGGCGGCATGTCTTTGGCCCCTACGTGCTGGACGAGGCGGCTCGCCGCCTGCTGCGTGGCGATGCCGAGGTGGCCCTCAACGGTGCCGAGTTCGACCTGCTCAGCGTCTTCGTCAGACACCCCAACCGCGTGCTGTCGCGGGATGAGCTGATCGGCTGGCTCAAGGGCTACGAGCGCGAGGCCTTCGACCGCAGTGTCGACGTGCGGGTCACCCGCCTGCGCCGTCGCATCGAGGCCGATCCCTCCCGCCCCCAGTACGTGCGCACCGTGCGCGGCGAAGGCTATCTGTTCAACCCGCGCGGCGGTGAGCCCTGATGCCGGACCTCACCCGGCGCGCATCGCTGGCAGGGCACCATGTGCGCTGGCTGGTCGGCGTGTGCCTGGCACTGTGCGCGCTGACCATCGCCACGCTGCTGGGTTTCGTCATGTTGCCGATGGCCCAGCGCTCGGCCGACGATCTGGCCGGCCTGATGGTGCTGTCGGCGCAGACCTGGGCCGAGCTGCCCCCGGACACCCGCAGCGCCTTCGAGGACGAGTTGCGACGCACCCACCAGCTGTCGGTTCGGCCGGACATGCCGGCGCCACCCGAAGACAGCCTGGTGCATGGTGTCTACCTGCACTTTCTGGAGCGCTCGCTGGCGCAGCGCGACGGGGCGTCAGCGCAACTGTGGCGCGCGACCGGCCCCGAGCCCGGCGAATGGCTGTGGACGCGCGTACAGGCCGGAGGCCGCAGCATCGGCGTCGGCTTTCCGGTCGACCGGCTGCACACGCGACCCCTGTGGGGTCTCGGGGTGGTGCTGGTGGGAAGCGTCGGCCTGGCCAGTCTGGCCGCCTGGTGGCTGGCGCGCCGCATCGCGCAGCCCGTGGCGCGCCTGGAACAGGCCGCCGCCGAACTGGCCAAGGGCATTGAGCCCGCCATGCTGTCGCAGTCAGGGCCCCGCGAGCTGGCCGACCTGGCCGGCCACTTCAACCACATGGCACGGCAGGTGCGCGAGCTGATCGACGCGCGGACCACGCTGCTGGCGGGCCTGTCGCACGACCTGCGCACGCCATTGGCGCGCATGCGCCTGGCCTTGGAACTGCTGCGACTGCAGCCCACGCCCGCACTGATCGACCGGCTGGAGCAGGACATCGAGGCCATGAACGGCCTGATCGGACAATCGCTCGACCTGGTCAAGGGTCTGGCCCACGAAGCACCCCAGCCGATCGACCTGCTGCCCTGGTTGCGCGACCGGGCGCAACTCCACGCCGATGAGGCGCGGTCGGCGGGCGCCAGCCTGAGCGTGAGTGCGGATGCCGGACTGCAGGTCCATGCCGCGGCCGGCCTGCTCGGGCGCGTGGTGGACAACCTGCTGCTCAATGCGCTGCGCTATGCGCCCGGGCCGGTGGAGCTGTCGGCCACCCGGGTGACGGGCACCCCGAGCCACCACGTCCGTCTGGCCGTGGCAGACCGTGGCCCGGGCATTCCCGCCGCACAGCTGGACACCGTGTGGCGCCCGTTCCAGCGGGTCGAGGACTCGCGCAGCCCGCAGACCGGCGGCCATGGGCTGGGTCTGGCCATCGTCAGCCAGCTGGCCCGGAGTCAGGGCTGGCAGGTCGGACTGTCGACGCGCGACGGTGGGGGCCTCATCGCCTGGGTCGAGCTGCCCGGCGGCTGAGCGTCGGCCCCGGGCTCATCGGTCGCCTTGTCGAGCCAGGGCCACCAGCTTGCCCACGGTGGCCCAGTTGCGGGTGGTCACCAGCGTGCGCCGCCAGCCCAGCAACGCCTCGCCGGCCCGGCTCTCGAGCAGGCCACCGGCGCAGTGCAGGTAGGCGGCCTGCGTGCCGATGTGCCAGGCCTCG
>JAFLDI010000230.1 GCA_017302485.1 Burkholderiales bacterium
GGCCAGTGCCCAGCTGGCCCCCGCCGAGCCGGCGGCCTCGGCACCGCTGACGGCCGGCGTGCCGGCCCCGGGCGCCGTCACCGACAGCCAGATCAAGGGCTATGCCGTGGTCATCGGCGGCGCCCTCAAGGGCGACAACGAGGACGTCTGGCGCCGCCTGGTGGAGCTGTCCGGCGGCAAGGGCTCGCGCTGGGTGATCTTTGGCACCGCCTCGCAAACGCCGGACAAGACCGCACGCCGCCTGGCCGACCTGCTGGAGCTGCGCGGTGCCACCGCCGAGATCGTGCCGGTGGCGCCACAGCTCAAGTGGGTCGACCTGGAGCGCGCGGTGCGCGACCCCTCGCTGCTGGAGCTGGTCAACAACGCCCAGGGCATTTTCTTCAGTGGCGGTGCGCAGGAGCGCATCATCGACACCTTCAGCCCGGGCGGCCGCCCCACGCCGATGCTCAAGGCGATCTGGGCGGTCTACCAGCGCGGCGGCGTGATCGCCGGTACCTCGGCCGGCGCGGCGGTGATGAGCACCGTGATGTTCCGCGACGCGCTGAGCGTGATCAACGTGATGAAGGGCCAGTTGCGCGATGGCAAGGAGGTCGACCGCGGTCTGGGCTTCGTCGGTCCCAACCTGTTCGTCGACCAGCACTTCCTCAAGCGCGGCCGCTTCGGCCGCATGCTGCCGCTGATGATGGCGCGCGGCTACAAGCTGGGCCTGGGCATCGACGAGAACTCGGCCGCCGTGGTGCAGGGCGACATGGTCGAGGTCATCGGTGCCAAGGGCGCGCTGCTGGTGGACCTGCGCGAGGCGCGCACCGACCCCAAGATCGGCGCCCTCAACGTGCAGGGCGCGCGACTGACCTACCTGGACCGGGGGGATCGCTACGACCTGGGCCTGCACCGCATCCAGCCCTCGGCGCGCAAGCTGCGCGGCCAGCGGCTGCAGGCGGGTGCCCCTGACTTCAAGCCCGAGTTCCTGCGCGAGGCCTACTACACCGACATGCTGGGCGACTCCACCATCTACAACGCGATGGCCGAGCTGATCGACAGCAAGCAGACCGAGGCCCGCGGACTGGCCTTCGACCCCAAGGCCGCGCCCAACGACAGCGTGGCCGACCTGGGTTTCTCGTTCCGCCTGTACAAGGGCCAGGACAGCCTGGGCTGGTACTCTGATGAACTGGGCGCGGACGAGTACACCGTGTCCAACCTCTACCTCGACATCGTCCCGGTGCGCATCGCGCGCCCGATGTTCACCCCCTGGAACTCGCGCTGAACGGAGACCGACTGATGATTCGCCGATCCCTGCTGGCCGCCCTGGCCACCCTGGCCTGCGTCGCCACCACTGCCCACGCCCAGTCGCCGGACTGGAAGAAGGTCCGCATCGGTGTCGAAGGGGCCTACCCGCCCTTCTCCGAGGTGGGCACCGACGGCAAACTCAAGGGCTTCGACATCGACATCGCCATGGCGCTGTGCGCCGAGATGAAGGCCGAGTGCACGCTGGTGCAGCAGGAGTGGGACGGCATGATCCCCTCGCTGCAGGCGCGCAAGTTCGACGCCATCATCGCCTCGATGGCCATCACGCCCGAGCGCCAGAAGCAGGTCAACTTCAGCAACAAGTACTACAACACGCCGCCGGCCTTCCTGGGCAAGGGCGCGCCGCGCGACATCTCGCCCGCCGCGATGAAGGGCAAGAAGATCGGCGTGCAGCGCACCACCAGCCACGACCGCTACGCCACCAAGTACTACACCGGCAGCGAGATCGTGCGCTACGCCAAGCAGGACGACATCTTCCTGGACCTGGCCGCCGGCCGGCTGGACGCCACGCTGTGCGACCAGGTCGCCGGTGCCGAGGGCTTCCTGAAGAAGCCTGCCGGCAAGGGCTTCGCGGTGCTGGGCAACCCGGTGGACGATCCCGAGATCTTCGGCTCCGGCTCGGGCATCGCGATGCGCAAGGCCGACACCGCACTGCTCGAGAAGTTCAACGCGGCCATCGCTGCGGTGCGTGCCAACGGCACCTACAAGAAGATCCAGGACAAGTACTTCGACTTCGACATCTACGGCAAGTAAGCGCTGATGCTGTACGGCTACGGCGCCAGCCTGCTGCAGGGCGCGCTGCTCTCGCTGGCGGTGGCCCTGGGCAGCCTGGGCATCGCCTTCCTGCTGGGTCTGGCCGGCGCGCTGGCCAGCCTGGCGCGCTCGCGCCTGCTCAACGCCGCGGCCCTGGCCTACACCACGCTGATCCGCGGCGTGCCCGACCTGGTGCTGATGCTGCTGGTGTTTTATGGCGGCCAGATGGCGGTCAATGCGCTGGGTGAACGCCTGGGCTGGGAGTACGTGGACATCGACCCCTTCGTGGCCGGCGTGCTGACCATCGGCTTCGTGTTCGGGGCCTACCTGGCCGAGGTGCTGCGCGGGGCCTTCCTGGCGGTGCCGCCCGGCCAGCGCGAGGCGGCGCTGGCCTTCGGCATGACGCGCGGTCAGGTGCTGCGCCGGGTGGTGGGGCCGCAGATGCTGCGCCACGCGCTGCCGGGCCTGTCGAACAACTGGCTGGTGATGATCAAGAGCACGTCCATCGTCTCGGTGATCGGCCTGCACGACATGATGGCCCGCGCCGGCCAGGCGGCGGGTGCCACGCGCGAACCCTTCGTCTTCTACCTGGCAGTGGCCGGGCTGTACCTGCTGTTCACCAGCGCCTCGGAGCTGGGTTTTGCCTGGCTGTCGCGGCGGCTGGCGATCGGCGTGCGGCGGGTGAGCCTGTGATGCTGGACTGGGACGTCATCGGCCAGAGTCTGCCGCTGTACTTCAACGGCGCACTGGTCACGGTCCAGTTGCTGCTGCTGGCCCTGGTGCTGGGCCTGGCGGCGGCGCTGCCGCTGGCCATGCTGCGCAGCCTGTCCAACCCCTGGCTCAGCAAGCCGGTGTGGCTCTACACTTACGTGATCCGCGGCACGCCGATGCTGGTGCAGCTGTTCCTGCTGTACTACGGCCTGGCGCAGTTCGAATGGGTGCGGCAGACGGCGGCCTGGCCGCTGCTGTCCTCGGCCTGGTTCTGCGCCATCGCCGCCTTCGCGATCAACACCTGCGCCTACACCACCGAGATCCTGCACGGCGCGATGAAAGCGGTGCCCGCCGGCGAGGTCGAGGCCGCCCGCGCGCTGGGCATGGGCCGCTGGCTCACGCTGCGCCGCATCGTGCTGCCGCAGGCCTTCCGGCGCGCGCTGCCAGCCTATGGCAACGAGGTGGTGCTGATGCTGCACGGCACCTCGCTGGCCAGTGTCGTCACCATCGCCGACCTCACCGGCGCCGCACGCGAGGTCAACTCGGTCCACTACCTGCCTTTCGAGGCCTTCCTCACCGCCGCCGTGTTCTACCTGGCGATCACGGCGGTGCTGGTGACGATCTTCCGCGCCGCTGAGCGGCGCTGGCTGCGGCCCCTGTCTCCCCGCTGACGATGAACACCCACCACCACACCCTGCTGGCCGCCACCCCCGGCACCCGCCACGAACTGGTCAGCCTGCACTACGGCACGCCGGGCGGCCGAAAGGCCTACATCCAGGGCGCGCTGCATGCCGACGAGGTACCGGGCCTGCTGGTGGCCCACCACCTGCGCGGCTTGCTGGCGCGCGCCGAGGCCGAGGGCCGGCTGCTGGGCGAGGTGATCCTGGTGCCCGCTGCCAACCCGCTGGGCCTGCGCCAGTGGCACCTGCGCGGCTACCAGGGGCGCTTCGAGTTCACCAGCGGCGAGAACTTCAACCGCCATTTCGCCGACCTCACCGAGCCCGCGCTGGCCCGAGTGCAGGGCCGCCTGGGCGCCGACGCCGCCACCAACGTGGCCCTGGTGCGCAGCGCGCTGCGTGAGGCGGCGGCCGAGCTCAAGGCCACCACGCCGCTGGAGGACCTGCGCCGCCTGCTGCTGGGCCTGGCGATCGACGCCGAGCTGGTGCTGGACCTGCACAGCGACGGCGAAGGCCTGCTGCACATCTACACCACGCCCGCCACCTGGGACCAGGCCGAGTTGCTGGTGCGCTGCATCGACGCCCGCGTGGCGCTGCTGGCTGAGCGCTCGGGCGGCGACCCGTTCGATGAGGCCTGCTCGATGGTCTGGCCGCAGATCGCTGCGCGCCTGCCTGAGGGCGTACCGCTGCCGCCGTCCTGCCTGGCGGCCACCATCGAGCTGCGCGGCGAGGGCGATGTGCGTCATGAGCTGGCCGCACAGGACGCCGCCGGCATCCTGCGCCTGCTGGTCGCACGCGGCATCGTGCGTGACGACGCTGCCACGGAGATCCCGCCGCTGCGCTGCCAGCCCACGCCGCTGGCCGGCTCGATCCCGCTGGTGGCGCCGCACGGCGGCATGGTGGTCTTCCTGAAGGAGCCGGGCGCCGAGGTGGTCGAGGGCGAGCCGATCGTCGACGTGATCGACCCGATCAGCGGCCAGGTCAGCACGCTGGGCGCCGGCACCACGGGCCTGTTCTTCGCGCGCGAGAACCGTCGCTTCGCGGTGGCCGGCATGGCGCTGGGCAAGGTGGCCGGCAGCGATGCGCGGCGCAGCGGTTCGCTGCTGTCGGTGTGAGGACGCCGCGATGACTGCGCACCTGGGCCTGTCCGTCGACAACCTGCACAAGCGCTTCGGCGAACGCGAGGTGCTGCGTGGCGTCTCGCTGGCCGCCAAGCCGGGCGACGTGGTGGCCATCATCGGCTCCAGCGGCTCGGGCAAGAGCACGCTGCTGCGCTGCCTCAATCTGCTGGAGCAGCCCCACGAAGGCACACTGCGCCTGGGCGACGAGACCCTGGCCCTGAAGCGCGACCGCGACGGCAGCCTGACGGCGGCCGATGACGCCCAGCTGCGCCGCTGGCGCGCCCGCCTGGCCTTCGTCTTCCAGAGCTTCAACCTGTGGCAGCACCGCACCGTGCTGGAGAACGTCATCGAGGCGCCGATCCATGTGCTGGGCCAGCCGCGCGCCCAGGCGGTGGAGCGCGGCGAGCAGTTGCTGGCGCGCGTGGGCCTGTCGCACCGCATGCAGGTCTACCCGGCGCAGCTCTCGGGCGGCGAGCAGCAGCGCGTGGCCATCGCCCGTGCGCTGGCGGTGGACCCCGAGGTGATGCTGTTCGACGAGCCCACCTCGGCGCTCGACCCCGAGCTGGTGGGCGAGGTGCTGAAGGTCATGCGCGAGCTGGCCGCCGAGGGCCGCACGATGCTGGTGGTCACCCACGAGATGGAGTTCGCCCGCGAGGTGGCCAGCCACGCGATCTTCCTGCACCAGGGCCTGATCGAGGAGCAGGGCGCGCCGCGCGAGGTGCTGGTGCGCCCGGCCAGCGAGCGGCTGCGGCAGTTCCTCAGCGGCGGATTGAAGTAAGGCCACGATGAGCTCCGCCCGCGTTGGCTGTCTGCTGCTGCCCGGTTTCTCGCTGGGCACGCTGGCGGGCGTGATCGATCCGCTGGCCCAGGCGGCAGCGCTGCACCCCGGCCGCATCCCCGAGCCGCTGATGCTGTCGCTGGACGGCCGGCCGGTGCGCTCGGGCTCAGGCGCGTGGGTGGTGTGTACCGAGTTGCGCGCCGCTCCACCGCTGCTGCTGGCCATGGTGGTCAGCGACCTGCCCTGGCACGCCCACGACCCGCAAGGGCCAGGGGGGCCCATGGTATATGAGCTTACCATTCCAAGAAGCCAAAGTACCAGTAATATTATTGCAATTGTCCAAAGCATGATGTTTTCTCCTTATTAATATTTATATTTTTATTGTTTACCGCTTTTACCTTCA
>JAFLDI010000231.1 GCA_017302485.1 Burkholderiales bacterium
CCGACCTGCCGCCGCGCGGCCCGGTGGCCCGCGTGGCCTATGCCGGCGCCGTGCACACCGCCCGCCCGCACCCGCAGGGCCTGCAACTGACCGATGGCCGCGTCCTGCGCGAGGACCAGGTGCAGTGGTTGCCGCCCCTTGAGGTGGGCACCATCCTGGCGCTGGGCCTGAACTATGCTGACCACCTGAAGGAGCTCAGCAAGGAGCTCACCGTCACGGCCAAGGACGAGCCGCTGGTCTTCCTGAAAGGCCCGGGCGCACTGGTGGGCCACCGCGGCGCCACGCGCCGTCCGGCTGGCGTGGCCTTCATGCACTACGAGTGCGAGCTGGCGGTGGTCATCGGCCGCACGGCGCGCAACGTGTCCGCCAAGGACGCCATGGCCCACGTGGCCGGCTACACCGTCTGCAATGACTACGCGATCCGCGACTATCTGGAGAACTGGTACCGCCCCAACCTGCGCGTCAAGAACCGCGATGGCGCCACTGCGCTGGGTCCGTGGTTCGTCCCTGTGGCGGATGTGCCGAACCCCCACGCGCTGGCGTTGCGCACGCGGGTCAACGGCCAGGTCACGCAGCAGGGTACGACGGCGAACATGGTCAACACCATTCCGGCGCTGATCGAGTACCTGAGCAGCTTCATGACGCTGCAGGTGGGCGACGTCGTCCTCACCGGCACGCCCGAGGGCGTGGTCAACGTCAATGAGGGCGACGAGGTCGTCTGCGAGATCGACGGCATTGGCCGTCTGGTCAACACGATCGTCGGCGACGGCGTGTTCGGCCGCTGACACACACGAGAGATCATTCATGCGCATTGACCACCTGATCGACGGCCGTCCCGTGGCCGGCAGCCAGTACTTCGAGACCGTCAACCCCGCCACCCAGGCCGTGCTGGCCGAGGTGGCCGCCGGTGGCGCCGCCGAGGTGGACGCTGCGGTGCAGGCCGCCAAGGCGGCGTTCCCGGCCTGGGCCGGGCTGCCTGCACCGGAGCGCGCCAGGAAGATCCGCGCACTGGGTGACCTGATCACGAAGCATGTGCCCGAGCTGGCCCGGACCGAAACCCAGGACACCGGCCAGAGCATCAGCCAGACCGGCAAGCAGCTGGTGCCCCGCGCCGCCGACAACTTCCACTATTTCGCCGAGATGTGCGTGCGGGTGGACGGCCACACCTACCCCACGCCCACGCACCTGAACTACACGCTGTTCCACCCGGTGGGCGTGTGCGCGCTGATCAGCCCGTGGAACGTTCCCTTCATGACCGCCACCTGGAAGGTGGCGCCCTGCCTGGCCTTTGGCAACACCGCGGTGCTGAAGATGAGCGAGCTGTCGCCGATGACCGCGGCCCGTCTGGGTGAGCTGGCACTGGAGGCCGGCATCCCGGCGGGCGTGCTGAACATCGTGCACGGCTTTGGCAAGGATGCGGGCGAGCCACTGTGCGCCCACCCCGATGTGCGGGCGATCAGCTTCACCGGCTCCACCGCCACTGGCCACCGCATCGTGCAGGCCGCGGGCCTGAAGAAGTTCAGCATGGAGCTGGGCGGCAAGAGCCCCTTCGTCATCTTTGCCGACGCTGACCTGGACCGCGCGCTGGACGCCGCGGTGTTCATGATCTTCAGCAACAACGGCGAGCGCTGCACCGCGGGCAGTCGCATCCTGGTGCAGCGAAGCATCTATGCCGACTTCGCCGCGAAGTTCGCCGAGCGCGCGAAGCGCATCAGCGTGGGCGACCCGCTCGATGACACCACCATCATCGGCCCGATGATCTCCCCCGGCCACCTGGCCAAGGTGCGCCACTACATCGAGCTGGGCCGGAAGGAGGGCGCCACGCTGCTGTGCGGCGGCCTGGAGGCGCCGGAGCTGCCGGCCCATCTGGCCCAAGGCAACTTCGTCAGGCCGACGGTGTTTGCCGACGTCGACAACCGCATGAAGATCGCCCAGGACGAGATCTTCGGCCCGGTCGCCTGCCTGATCCCGTTCGAGGACGAGGCCGAGGCCATCCGCATCGCCAATGCCACTGCCTACGGCCTGTCCAGCTACGTCTGGACCGAGAACCTGGGCAAGGCGCACCGCGTGGCCGCCGCCATCGAGGCGGGCATGTGCTTCGTCAACAGCCAGAACGTGCGCGACCTGCGCCAGCCCTTTGGCGGCACCAAGGCCAGCGGCACCGGCCGGGAGGGGGGCACCTGGAGCTACGAGGTCTTCCTGGAGCCCAAGAACATCGCCGTGTCGATGGGCTCGCACCACATTCCGCACTGGGGAGTCTGACCATGGGACGATTGGCTTTGGTGGGCAAGATCACCCACGTCCCGTCGATGTACCTGTCCGAGCTGGACGGCCCGCGCAAGGGCACGCGCCAGGATGCGATCGACGGCCACGTCGAGATCGGCCGGCGCTGTCGCGAGCTGGGCGTCGACACCATCGTGGTGTTCGACACCCACTGGCTGGTCAACGCCAACTACCACCTGAACTGCGCGCCGCATTTCCAGGGCACCTACACCAGCAACGAGCTGCCGCACTTCATCAAGAACCTGCCCTTCGAGTGCCCCGGCAACCCCGAGCTGGGTCGGCTGATGGCGCAGGTGGCCACCGAGATGGGCGTCGAGACCCTGGCGCACGCCGAGACCACGCTGGACCCGGAGTACGGCACCCTGGTGCCGATGCGCTACATGAACGCTGACCAGCACTTCAAGGTGATCTCGGTGTCGGCGCTGTGCACGGTGCACTACCTCAACGATTCGGCGCGCCTGGGCTGGGCCCTGCGTCAGGCGGTGGAGCAGCACTACGACGGCACGGTGGCCTTCCTGGCCAGCGGGTCCTTGAGCCACCGGTTCGCGCAAAACGGCCTGGCCCCAGAGTACGCGTTCAAGATCTGGAGTCCCTTCCTGGAGCAACTCGACCGCCGGGTGATCGAGATGTGGGAGCGCGGCCAGTGGGCCGACTTCTGCGCGATGCTGCCCGAGTACGCCAGCAAGGGCCACGGCGAGGGGTTCATGCACGACACCGCGATGATGCTGGGCGCGCTGGGCTGGAGCGAGTACGCCGGCCCCGCGGAGATCATCACGCCTTACTTCGGCGCCAGCGGCACCGGCCAGATCAATGCGCTGTTCCCGGTCACCAAGGTCAGCGGCCGCGCGATCCCGGCGGCCCAGGCCTCGTCGGCCGAGGGCTACACCGCCATCTCGACCCGTCTGTGAAGGACGCGCGATGCCGCACCTGGTGATCCTCTACACCCCCGACCTGGACCGCCCAGTGGACCAGGGTGGCAGCGACATGACGGCGCTGTGCCGTGCGCTGGCCGACACCATGCTGGCCTGCCGCGATGAAGCCGGCGGACAGGTCTTTCCCACCGGCGGCGTGCGTGTGCTGGCCTATCCCGCCGCGCACAGTGCGGTGGCGGATGGCCGAGGCGACTACGGCTTCGTCTACCTGAACCTGCGCATGGGCCGCGGCCGCAGCGCTGCGGTGCATGCCAGCGTCGGCCAGGCGCTGGAGGCCACCGCCAAGAACCACTTCGCGCCGCTGCTGGCGCAGCGGCCCATCGGCGTGACGCTGCAGATCGATGAAGGCCCCGAGGTCTTCGATGCCAAGAACAGCTCGCTGCACCCCTTGTTCCGCAAGCCCTGACCCATGCTCGACGACACCACCATCGCCCAGCTCGCCGCCGAGCTGCACACCTCAGAGCAGACCCGCGTGCCGATCGAGCACTTCAGCAAGCGCTTCCCCGGCATGACGATCGAGGACGGCTACCGCGTCAGCCGCGCCTGGGTGGCGGCGCAGATCGCCGGTGGCGCGCGCGTGATCGGTCACAAGATCGGCCTGACCAGCCGCGCCATGCAGATCAGCAGCCAGATCACCGAGCCCGACTACGGCACGCTGCTGGACCACATGCTCTACCGCAGCGAGGGCGAGGCGGTGCTCGACATTCCGGTGAACCGCTTCATCGCGCCGCGCGTGGAGGTGGAGCTGGCCTTCATCCTGCAGTCGCCGCTGCGCGGGCCCGACGTGACGGTGGAGCAGGTGCTCGACGCCACCGAGTTCATCACGCCGGCCATCGAGATCATCGACTCCCGCATCGAGCAGTTCGACCGCCACACCAAGGCCATGCGCAAGGTCTTCGACACCATCAGCGACAACGCCGCCAACGCCGGCATCGTGCTGGGCGGCCAGCGGGTCGACCCGCGCGTGGTGGACCGCGCCTGGTGCGGCGCCATCCTGCGCCAGAACGGCGTGGTCGAGGAGACCGGCCTGGCCGCCGGTGTGCAGGGCGACCCGGCGATCGGCATTGCCTGGCTGGCCCACAAGCTGGCGCCCTGGGGCGAGGCGCTGCAGCCGGGCCACATCGTGCTGGCCGGCTCGTTCACGCGGCCGGTGGCGGCCAAGGCGGGCGACCTGTTCGAGGCGGACTACGGTCCGCTGGGGCGCCTGAACTTCCGCTTTGTCTGAAGGGCTGACGATGACTGCATTCCCCCGTCCCGAGCGTTTCAGTGAAGCCGAGTGGGAGGCCCGCGTGCAGCTGGCCGCCTGCTACCGCATCTTCGCCCACCTGGGCTGGGCGGAACTGATCTACAACCACATCTCCTTGCGCGTCCCCGCAGAACCTGGCCCCCAGGCTCATGCTGCGCATTCGCCACCCCCCGAGGGGGCTGTGTCGGCTCGGGAGCGGCCCAGCGCCGACGCCAGCCACTTCCTGATCAATCCCTTCGGCCTGCACTACACCGAGGTCACCGCCAGCAACCTCGTCAAGGTGGACATCGAAGGAAACATCGTCGGCCACAGCGACTGGCCGATCAACCCGGCCGGCTTCACCTTCCACGGCGCGATCCACGCCACGCTGCCCGATGCGCATTGCGTGATGCATGTGCACACCACGCCGACGATGGCGGTGTGTTGCCTGCGGGACGGCCTGTCGTTCACCAACTTCTACGCGGCGCAACTGTACGGCCAGGTGGCGTACCACGACTTCGAGGGCATCACCGTGCACCGCGAGGAAGGCGCGCGCATCCTGGCCTCCAGCCAGGGCAAGCCGGTGCTGCTGCTGCGCAACCACGGGCCGGTGGTGATCGGCCCCACGCTGGCGCAGGCCTTCAACCGGATGTGGCTGGTGCAGCGGGCGTGCGAGGTGCAGATGGCGTCACAGCCGATGGGGGTGCTGCAGCCGATCAGTGAGGCCGCGCTGCAGGCCTGCGTGAGAGACTCGCTGAACTTCAACCCGAACTTCGGGGCCGGTGAGGACAGTTTCGCTGCGATGCAGCGCCTGATCGATCGCATCGACCCCGGCTACCGCGCATGAGTGTTCCGCTGCACAGGGTTTGCGTCGTCGGTGTCGGCGCCATTGGGGGCGTGTTCGCGGCCTGGCTGGGCTCGCGGCTGCCGACCGGACGAATCGCGCTGAGCGCGCTGGCACGCGGCCAGACGCTGCGCACGCTGCAGGCCGATGGGCTGTGCTGGGTCGACGGCGATGGCGGCGAGCAGCGCATCACCCTGGCTGCCAGCGATGACGCGACCGCACTGGGCCCGCAGGACCTGGTGATCGTCTCCGTCAAGGGTCCGGCGATGCCGGCGGTGGCCGAGCAGATCCGCCCGCTGCTGGCCGCCCACACGCTGGTGCTGGTGGCGATGAATGGCGTGCCCTGGTGGTTCTTCGACGGTCTGGGCGGCGAGTGCGCCGGGCTGCAGCTGCAGACCGTGGACCCCGGTGGCCGCACCGCCGCC
>JAFLDI010000232.1 GCA_017302485.1 Burkholderiales bacterium
GGCCCCGTGCTGCAGCGCGGGCGGGATGCTGGCCAGGTAGTTCTCGGTGTACCAGCCGTGGCGCAGGAGGGCGTGCGGCAGGCCGCTGGCGCGCAACGTCGCCTCGGTGGCCACATGTTCGGCGGCCAGCCCCAGCGGGGACGTGTCGGCCCGCAGCAGGCTGGTGTAGGCCACGAACGCCACGCCAGCGGTACGCGCGGCATCGATCACCGCCTGGTGCTGCGGCGCGCGCCGACCCACCTCGCTGGACGAGATCAGCAGCAGCCGCTGCACGCCCGCCAGGGCCGCGCCCAGTGTGTCGGGCCGGTCATAGTCGGCCTCACGCAGCTGCACACCCAGCGCGGCCAGCTCGGCGGCGTCCGCCGGGCGGCGCACCAGCGCGGCGATCTGTGCGGGCAACACGCCGCGGGCGATCAATTGACGGATGACGAGGCGGCCCAGCTGGCCATTGGCACCGGTGACGGCAAACATGGAGATCTCCTTGAAGCAGGAACAGGGATGGGATGACGGAACGGATGATGCCGTCTACACTCACTATTCGTAAGTACATACACAAAGGTAAGTACCCATGGCACGCACCGCCGCCGCCCGCCGGGGCAATCTGTTCGCCGCCGAATGCCCATCGCGCCAGGTGCTGCAGCACGTCACCAGCCGCTGGGGCGTGCTGGTGCTGGTGGCGCTGCGCTCGGGCGAGCGGCGCCGCTTCAGCGAACTGCGCCGCGAGATCGGCGGCGTCAGCGAGAAGATGCTGGCCCAGACGCTGCAGGGCCTGGAGGGCGACGGCTTCGTCGAACGCACGGTGCACCCGGTGGTGCCACCCCATGTGGACTACCGCCTGACACGCCTGGGCTCGCAGGTGGCCAGCCACGTGCACGAGCTGGCCGACTGGATCGAGGCCTCGATGCCAGCCATCGAACAGGCGCGTTCGCGGCGCAGCGCCGCGGCAGACGCTGCCTGAGCGTCGGTCCGTCAGCGCAGGGCGCCATCCATCGGGCACTGTGGCGGTCTGTCGCCTGCCGCTGGCCTGGCCGGGGCACGGTGCCTACAGTCCACCCCATCGACACACGCACCGCCTTCAGGAGCACGCCATGCAAGCCACCCGCACCATCGCCGCGACCACCGAGTTCCAGGCCAGCAGCACCCCGGCACGCGCCGGCTTCCTGGCCCTGTCGGCGGCCATCACCTTCACCCTGCTGGCCGGCATCGGCCAGGTGGCCGACCGCCAGTACGACGACGCCGTGCTGGCCCAGCTGGCCGCCGTGCCGATGGCCGCGGTCATCACCGGGTCTGCACGCGGCTGAACCCGATCACTCCGCGGACCCCACCGGGTCTCTTTCACCGCCCCGCAAGACGGGGCGTTTTTGCGTCCCGGGTCAGTGGGACGGCTCCGGCCGCTCGAAGCACAGCGGCCGGTCGCTGCAGACGTCACAGCTGGGCGACTTGCAGATCAGCACCTCGGCGCGCTCGCACAGGGCGCGGTAGAGGAACTTCTTCCACTTCATGTCGCCCGCATTGGCGGCCACCAGCGACGGGAACCAGTGGCGCAGCAGCGCATTGAGCTCGCCCCGGTTCTCCAGCAGCAGGTCCTGCCACAGGTGGTTGTCGCCCAGGCAGGCCACGGCCACCGCCGTGGCGGCGGCATCGATCCATTCGGGCGGGCCGGCAGCCGGATCGGCGTGCTCCAGCAGCAGCGCGCGCACGTCCTGCACCTCGTCCTCGCGCTGGGACCGGCGGGCGGCGAAGTCCTCACGCAGCACCGGCCAGGGGGGCATGACGCGGCCCATGCTCAGACCTGCGCTGGGGCGTGGGTGTAGCACTTCTTCGGACAGATCTTCGCGCAGGCAGTGCAGCCAATGCACTGCTCGCCATGGGCGATGGTCATGACCTTCTTCTCGTATTCCTCGTCGTCGTCGCCGTCGAGGTCCACATGCACACGCTCGCCATCCTCATCGAGGCCGACCAGCTCCAGCACGCCGCGCGGACAGACCTTGAAGCAGCGGCCGCAGCCGATGCATTTGTCCTCGTTGATCGCCTGCACGAAGGCCGGCGTCCAGGCGGCGCCGCTGGGCAGGGTGACACTGAAGGTGCTCATGCCCTGCTCCTCACGCCGCCGCGGCCTGCGCCTGGGCCAGGGCCTCACGGGCCTGCACCAGCGCGGCATGCGCGTCAAAGGCCACCTGGGCCACCTGCATGATGGACTGCCAGTTGGTGGGCAGCTCCTCCGACAAATCGTGCAGGTCCATCTTGGCCTGCGTGGCCTTGGCGTTGAGCTTCTTCACGTCGGCCTTGAGTTGGTCCAGATCAGCCATAGGTCGCTACCTCCTTGTACTTCTCCACCATGCCCACGCCCTCGGCCACCAACTTGTTGCCGGCCTCGGCCAACCTGGCCAGGCTGGGGTAGCCGAAGCGGTGGACGTCGCGCAGATAGCGGTTGACGACGATCAGCCGGCCGGTGGTGAGGATGGCGCGGCCGAAGCCCTCGTGGCTCATCTTCATCATCGGGCTGACCATGCAGCCGGTGGCCTTCTCGATCGACAGGCCGATGGCGTTGTGGAACAGGTCCAGGCGCCACAGCGTCTCGGGGTCCGGGTCGCCCATCATCGGCAGCGCGCGGCGCTGCTCGGCGCTGAGGATGTAGGGCGCCAGCAGTTGCAGGTCGCTCTTGCCCTCCCAGGTGCCGTGGGTGTCCTGGGCGCGCAACTGCTTGATCAGCTCGCGGATGAAGCCGTCCTGCAGCCAGTCCTCGTCGGAGATGGCCGGGGCGTCGGCGGTGGGGGTGTCGCTCATGGGGTGTTCACTCGTCGTCGAAGTCGTGGGCCACCGGCTGGCCCTTGGCCAGGGCCTTGCGCAGCCACGGCGGCGGGGTGCCGCGCAGCACCTCCTGCAGCTTCTCCAGGATGTCCAGGATGGGCTCGGGCTGCGGCACCTTGATCGGGTGGATCTTCAGCGCCACCACGCGCGCGGCGCCGCTGCCGCCGATGGCTGCCACATACAGGATGGCGCAGTCCTTGATGGCGTCCAGCTTGGGCGCCAGCTTGTCCTCGTTGCCATCCTCGGCCAGGTCCTCGCCGAAGTGGATGTCCTGCACGAAGCTGTAGCCGTCGGGCTGCACGTCGTAGATGGCGATGTGCTTGGCCCAGCCGAAGTGGGCGTCGACACGCTGCTGGTCCTGGGTGGCGAAGGCAACCTTCATGGCGGGCTCCTGGGGTGGCGGTTCAGAAACTGGCGGCGGCGATGGCCGGCACCTTGGCGGGGCTGGCATCACCCCGCGCGGCAGCACGGGCCGTCGGGCTCAGCGGCCAGTCGTTGGGACCGTGGTGGGGGATCTGGTCGATGAACAGATTGCCCAGCGCATAGACGAGGTTGCGCGTGCCGCGGTAGCCCACACTCAGCACATGCGCATTGCCGATGCGGTCGAACAGCGGCAGGCCCGCGCGGTACAGCGGCTTGCCCAGGCGCTCGGCCGCCTGGCGGCCATGCGAGTGGCTGATCAGCACATCGGCATCGGCCGCCTTGGCGGCCAGCTCGAAGTCTTCCAGGTCGCCGATCACCACCTCGTTGCAGGGCAGCGCCTCCAGCAGCGGGCTGGCGGTGGTGGTCACCGCCACTGACAGCTCGGCCCCCATCTCGGCGATGAGCTGGCCCAGCGCCCACAGCAGATCGGGCTCGGCGGCGATGGCCACGCGCTGATGACCGAAGTGGAAATGGCCGTCGAGCATGGCATCGACCAGTTGGCTGCGCTGGCGGCGCCACTTGGCCGGCACCGGTCGCCCGCTGAGCGCGGACAGGTGCATCAGCAGCTCGTCACAGGCGGCCAGGCCGGTCAAGCGGCTGAACAGGCGGTAGGGCACGCCACAGCGCTGCTGCAGTGCCTCGGCCGCCGGGCGCATCTGTTCGCCCACCGCGATGCATGCCGCCGCGCTGCCCAGGGCGCGCAGATCGGCCAGCGGTGTGCCGCCCAGCGTGGTGCCCAGCCAGTCATCGGGAATGTGGCCATCGAGCGAGCCCGAGACATCCGGCGCGATCAGCGGCTCCAGACCGAAGCTCTCGACGATCTCGCGCAGTTCCTCCAGGTCGGCGGGTGTCAGGTGGCAGCCGGGCAACAGGGCCACGCGCTGGGCCACCTTTTCGGCCCCCGGCTCGGCCAGCTGCTCGACCAGGCCCTTGACGGCGATGGCCCAGCCGTCCTGGAAGGCACCCACGTAGTCGGGCGTGCTGACATAGACGATCGCCGTGTCGGCCAGCTCCGGGTGCTTCTGCCGGGCCAGCGTGATGAAGGCCGGCACGTCGTCGCCCTTGGTCTCGGTCAGGCCGGTGGAGCAGATCGCGATCAGCGCCGGCTTTGCCCGGCTGCGGATGTTGAGCAGCGCCTTCTCGATGTTCTCGTAACCGCCCATGATGGTGGTGACTTCGTTCATCGCCGTGGTCTGCAGCGGAATCGCCTCCTTGAAGTGGCGCACCAGCAGCACCAGGCCGAACGAGGTGCAGCCCTGCGAGCCATGCATCACCGGCATGCACGACTGAAGTCCCAGGAAGGCGTAGCTGGCACCGAGCGGCGCGCTCATCTTCAGCGGGTTCACCGCGCAAGCCTTCTTGCTGACGCTGACGTGGGCCATGGTGGTCGGCTCCTGGGAGGTTGGCACGCAGCTACGCAGGAACAATGCCAGGCGGACAAGCTGGTCAAATCAAGCACTTAGGCTTCGCCGCCGATCCTCGGGGCGCCCCCTGACCCGTCGTTTGGCGTGTTCTGGACAAACCAACAGGCGGTGAAATCCCCAAGTTCTTCAGGGTTATGTCCGGCGCTGCGACGCCGATGATCCGACGAGCGACACCCTGGACCGAGCAGGCACAGTCGCCTGGAGGAACCCATGACCCTGATTTCCTGGTCCCTGAGGGCCCGCCTGACCCTGGCGTTCGGATCGCTGGCGGGCCTGGTGCTGGCCGTGGCCGCACTGGCCATCTACGAACTGTCCGACAGCCACGACAGCCTGGCGATCCATGTCGAGGAAACCGCCTTGCGGGTGGAACACGCCGCCGAGATCGTCGACGCCACCGGCGCGCGGGCCGTGGCCGCCCGCAACCTGGTGCTGGTCAGCACCGACGCGGACCGCGCCGACGAGGCCCGCGCCGTACAAGCCGCTGACGCCCGCCTGAGCCAGGCCCTCCACGCCCTGGGGGAGCTGCTGGCCACGCACCATGGCGTGGCGCCGCAGGAACAGGCCTTGTTCAAGTCGCTGCAGGACCAGGAAGCCCGCTACGGCCCGGTGGCGCGCGACATCGTGGCCAAGGCCACGGCGGGCCAGCGCGACGAAGCTGTGCAACGCATCGTCGCCGAGTGCCGCCCGCTGCTGGCCGCCCTGGTGAAGGACGCCGACGCCTACCTGCACTATCTGGACGACCGTTCGCACGCCATGGTCGAGGCGGCCGAAGCCGACTACCTGCACAACCGCCGACTGCTGGTCGGCGCCGCGCTGCTGGTTCAAGCTCGGCAACCAGGCGCACTGGAACCCGGTCCTCTTCCTCGCGCCCGACGGTCGTCTGCACCTCTGGTTCAAGACCGGTCCCGACTGCGCCGCCTGGCGCACCTGGC
>JAFLDI010000233.1 GCA_017302485.1 Burkholderiales bacterium
GCCGCTGCCCGAGGTGCCCGCCGGGGCGCTGGACGGCTGGGTGGCCGAGGACGGCTTCCACCCCGGCCCGCTCGGCTATCCCGCCTGGGCACAGACGCTGGCCGAGGCCGGCGCCGCAGTGCTGCGCTGATCAGGCCGCCGGGTCCTTCGGGTCCTTGGGAATAGGCCGCGGCTGGCCCTGGCGGTCGATCGCCACATAGGTCAGCGTGGCCTCGGTGACCTTGACGATGTGCGGATCAGCCGGGTTGCGCTCGGCATAGACCTCGACATGCACGGTGACCGAGGTGTTGCCCACCCGCATCACCTTGCCGTAGAAGCTCAGCAGGTCGCCCACCGACACCGCCTGCTTGAAGATGAACTCGTTGACCGCCACGGTGGCGATGCGGCCGCGGGCGATGCGCATCGGCAGCACCGCGCCGGCCAGGTCCACCTGGGCCATGATCCAGCCGCCGAAGATGTCGCCGTTGCCGTTGGCGTCGGCGGGCATCGGCATCACCCGCATCACCAGCTCGCGGTCGGTCGGCAACTGGGTGCGCGGCGGCTGGGGCACACTGGCGGCTGCGGGGCTGTCGCTCATCGGGGGTCCTGCGCTCAAGAAAAGTCCAGCCATTGTTCCACGATGCGTCGCGCCGCCGCCCTGCCTGAACCTGCCGCCAGCCCCGGCGCGCCCCGCTCCGACTGGGCCACGCTCCAGCGCCTGCTGCCCTACCTGTGGGACTACCGCTGGCGGGTGGCCGCGGCACTGGTCTTCCTGGTCGCTGCCAAGGCCGCCAATCTGGGTGTGCCGCTGCTGCTGAAGGAACTGGTCGACCAGCTGGCGCCCGGGCCGGTGGATGTCCGCGCGCTGCTGGTGGTGCCGGCTGGCCTGCTGGTGGCCTATGCGGCGCTGCGGCTGTCGACCAGCGTGTTCACCGAACTGCGCGAGCTGGTCTTCGCCAAGGCCACGCACGGTGCCAGCAAGCGCATCGCGCTGGAGGTGTTCCAGCACCTGCATGCGCTCAGCTTGCGCTTTCACCTGGAGCGCCAGACCGGCGGCCTGACGCGCGACATCGAGCGCGGCACCAAGGCACTGCAGTCGCTGGTCAGCTACTCGCTCTACACCATCGTGCCCACCATCGTCGAGCTGGGCCTGGCGCTGCTGCTGCTGGGCGCCAAGTTCGACATGGGCTTCGTCGGCATCACGGTGGCGGCGCTGGTGGTCTACGTCGGCTTCACGATCACCGTCACCGAGTGGCGCACGCAGTTCCGCCGCCGCATGAACGAGCTCGACAGCCGCGCCCACACGCGGGCGATCGACGCGCTGCTGAACTACGAGACCGTCAAGTACTTCAACAACGAGGCCTTCGAGGCGCAGCGCTACGACCAGGGCCTGGACGAGTACCGCCGCGCGCAGATCCACTCGCAGAACTCGCTGTCGATGCTCAACACCGGGCAGCAGGCGATCATCGCGGTGTCGCTGCTGGCCATGCTGTGGCGCGCCACCAGCGGTGTGGTCGAGGGCCGGCTGACGCTGGGCGACCTGGTGCTGATCAATGCGCTGCTGATCCAGCTCTACATCCCGATGAACTTCCTGGGCGTGCTCTACCGCGAGGTCAAGCAGAGCCTGGCCGACCTGGACAAGATGTTCACGCTGCTGGCGCGCGAGCGCGAGGTGGCCGATGCGCCCGGCGCCACCGCCTTGCAGGTCAGCGGTGCCACGGTGCGCTTCGAGGACGTGCACTTCGCCTACGACCCGGCGCGGCCCATCCTGCACGGCGTGAGCTTCGAGATCCCGGCCGGCTGCACGGTGGCGGTGGTGGGCGCCAGCGGCGCCGGCAAGAGCACGCTGTCGCGCCTGCTCTACCGCTTCTACGACGTGGGCGGCGGGCGCATCACGATCGACGGCCAGGACATCCGCAGCGTCACCCAGGACAGCCTGCGCCGGGCGATCGGCATCGTGCCGCAGGACACGGTGCTGTTCAACGACACCGTGGCCTACAACATCGGCTATGGCCGCACCGACGCCACCCGTGAGCAGATCGAGGCGGCGGCCCGCGCCGCCCACATCCACGACTTCATCATGGCCCAGCCCAAGGGCTACGACACCATGGTGGGCGAGCGCGGCCTGAAGCTCAGCGGCGGCGAGAAGCAGCGCGTGGCCATCGCCCGCACGCTGCTGAAGAACCCGCCGGTGCTGGTCTTCGACGAAGCCACCTCGGCGCTGGATTCGGCCAACGAGCGCGCCATCCAGGCCGAGCTGAAGAGCGCCTCGCAGGGCAAGACCACGCTGGTCATCGCCCACCGCCTGTCCACCGTGGTGCAGGCGCACGAGATCCTGGTGATGGACGCCGGCCACATCGTCGAGCGTGGCACCCACGAGGCCTTGCTGGCCGCCGGCGGGCGCTATGCTCGGATGTGGGCATTGCAGCACCGCCGCCCCGAGGACACCGCGCAGGACCCCCATGGACACCAAGTGGCTTGAGGACTTCGTCAGCCTGGCCGAGACGCGCAGCTTCTCGCGCTCGGCCCAGGCACGACACGTCACGCAGCCGGCCTTCTCGCGCCGCATCCAGGCGCTGGAGGCCTGGGCCGGCATCGACCTGGTCGACCGCTCCTCGTACCCTACGCGGCTGACGCCCGCCGGCGAGACCTTCCTGGCCCAGGCCCTGGAGATCCTGAACGCGCTGCAGGCCACGCGCAGCATGATGCGCAGCCACCAGGCCGCCGACCAGGACATGGTGGAGTTCGCGGTGCCGCACACCATGGCCTTCACCTTCTTCCCGCACTGGCTGATGGACCTGCGCCAGCGCTTCGGGGCGATCAAGAGCCGCCTGTCGGCGATGAACGTGCACGACGCCGTGATGCGCCTGACCGAAGGCAGCTGCGACCTGCTGATCGCCTACCACCACCCCACCCAGCCGCTGCAGCTGAGCTCCGAGCGCTACGAGATGCTGAGCCTGGGCCACGAGACCCTGGCGCCCTATGCCAAGGCCGACGCCACCGGGCAGCCGCTGTTTCGCCTGCCCGGTCGGCCCGGCGCGCCGGTGCCCTTCCTCAGCTATGCGCAGGGCGCCTACATGGCACGCATCGTCGAGCAGATCATCAAGCTGGCGCCGGCGCCGCTGCACCTGGACGCCATCTACGAGACCGACATGGCCGAGGGCCTGAAGGCCATGGCGCTGGAGGGGCACGGCCTGGCCTTCCTGCCGGCCAGCTCGGTGCGCAAGGAGCTGCGCGCGCGCCGCCTGGTGGCCGCTGGCCCGGCCGAGTACGAGCTGACCATGGAAGTGCGCATCTACCGCGAGAAGCCCAGCGGCGCCCGTCACGCCAAGCCGGTGGCCGAGGAGCTGTGGAACTTCCTGAAGGCGCGCGGTGACGCGCTGGAATGAGCTGAGCCAGAGCTGGGGCCGCCCGCCAGGCCTGCGTGACCTGGGTGGAGCGCTGCTGGCGCTGCTGTTGGTGGCGGCTGCCGCCTGGGCCGGCTACGCGGCCAGCACGCGCCGCGGCACCGACGCCCTGCGCGCCGAGGCCAAGCATCAGCTCGATCTGTTCGGCGGCGTGGTGCAAGGCATGGTCCGGCGTCTGGAGTATGTGCCCGCCACGCTGCAGTTGCACCCCGAGGTGCTGGCCCTGCTGCGCCAGCCCGGCGACATCTCCCGCCAGCAGGCCGCCGGTGACTACCTGCGCCGCCTCAACGCCCACTTGGGCAGCGCCTCGGTCCATGTGCTGGACGCGCAGGGCCGCGTGATCGGCGCCAGCGACCCGGCGCTGCTGGGCGAGGACCTCTCTTTCCGACCCTACTTTCAGGAGGCATTGGCCGGTCGTGTGGGGCGCCACTTCGCCATCGGCCTGCGCGACGGCGTGCCCGGCTACTACGTCTCGCACCCGGTGCACGACGGTGCGCGGGTGATCGGCGTGGCGGTGCTCAAGATCGGCCTGGCGCCGGTGGACCAGGCCTGGGCGATGCTGGATGCACCGGCGCTGCTGGCCGACTCCAACCAGGTGGTGGTGCTGTCCTCGCTGCCGCAGTGGCGCTACACCGCGCTGGCCGACCTGCCGCCTGAGCGCCAGGCCGATTTGCATGTCACACGGCTGTACGGCGAGCGGCCGATCCAGCGCCTGCCGCTGCAGGTGGACCTGCGCATCGACGAGGACAGCCAGATCGTCGAGGGCGTGCTGCCCGAGGGCCTGCGCGGCAATGGCGAGCGTGGCCTGGCGCGCGAGATGCTGGTGCTGGGCCGCACACTTGACGGCATGGACTGGCGCTTGCTGATGTTCACCGACCTGCGCGCGGTGCGCCAGGATGCGGTGCAGGCGGGCCTGCTGGCCGGCGTCAGCACCGCCTTCGTGCTGGCGCTGGCCGTGGTCTACGGGCAGCGTCGGCGCATCACGCGGCAGAAACTGCGCGCCCACCACGAGCTGGAGACCCAGGTGGCGGCGCGCACCCAGGCGCTGTCCGAGGCCAACGAGCGCCTGCGCACCGAGGTGGCCGAGCGCCAGCAGGCCGAGCAGACGCTGCGCCGCGCCCAGGACGAGCTGGTGCATGCCGGCAAGATGGCCGCGCTGGGCCAGCTGGCCACCGGCATCACCCACGAGCTGACGCAGCCGCTGGGGGCGATCCGCACGCTGTCGGCCAACGCGGTGGAGTTCATGCGCCGCGGCGAGCACGGCGTGGCCGCCGACAACCTGGGCATCATGGCCCGCCTGGCCGACCAGATGGGCGCCATCATCGAGCCGCTCAAGGGCTTTGCGCGCAAGTCGCAGGCGCGGCCGCAGGCCAGCGACGTGGCGCAGGCGGTGCGCCACGCGCTGTTCCTCTACGACCAGCGCCTGCGGCGCGAGGACGTGGCCGTGGTCGACAGCACCGTGCCCGGCGCCGTGCGAGCCTGGTGCGACCCCAACCGGCTGGAGCAGGTGCTGGTCAACCTGATCGGCAATGCACTGGATGCAATGGCCCACAGCGCGATGCGACGGCTGTGGATCGACGCCAGCACCGAGAGCGACCAGGTGCTGCTGCGGGTGCGCGACAGCGGTCCCGGCATCAGCGCCGACGTGCTGGCGCACCTGTTCGAGCCCTTCTTCAGCACCAAGGAAGCTGGCGTCGGCCTCGGCCTGGGCCTGGCGATCTCGCGCGACATCGCGCGCGAGGCTGGTGGCGAGCTGAGCGCCGACAATCATCCCGACGGCGGTGCCTGCTTCGCGCTGCGCCTGCCCCTGCCGCCCACCCCATGAGCACCCTGACCGTCCTGCTGGTCGAAGACGACCTGCCCATGCAACTCGGCTGCCAGCAGGCGCTGCAGCTGGCCGGCCTGCGCGTGCAGGCGGTGGACCGGGTGGAGGCGGCGCTGAAGCTGCTGGCCCCCGGCTTTGCCGGCGTGGTGGTGACCGACATGCGCCTGCCCGGCGCCGACGGCCTGAGCCTGGTGCGCGCCTGTCGCGACCTGGAGCCCGAGCTGCCGGTGATCATGATCACCGGCCATGGCGACGTCAGCCTGGCGGTCGAGGCGATGCGCAGCGGTGCCTACGACTTCATCCCCAAGCCCTTCTCGCCCGAGACCCTGGTCGAGGTGGTGCGCCGGGCGCTGGACAAGCGCGCGCTGACGCTGGAGGTGGCGGCACTCAAGCAGGCGCTGATCTGCGGCACCGACAGTTCGACGAACTCGCCGAGAACCTTGGCGATCGATGCGCCGGCCTGGCCCATGCCGATATTGGCGACTTCCTGCAAGGCCTCGCG